>NZ_PJBK01000017.1:0-61541 GCF_002836155.1 Pseudoalteromonas sp. GutCa3
AGTGAATATTAGGTGCTCAAAAAACAACGGATAGCTTTTAGTTTTTGCTTATAACTTTACTTTGGTAAGTTTAAATAAAGTAAAATTTAACCAATATTATGACGCTTTTAAAGGGAACTATCGCTATAGGTACGAGCGAGCAAGAGACGATGCTCACCTTACTTTTATAATTCATCCGAAACAAAACAAACACTTAATATTTTATAATATAGAAATTAAAACATTATAAATTTATATTGTTCTATATTTACTAGCATGAAAGAAAACGTGATTACTTAAAATGTAATTACCTTATGACATGTTTGCCGTGTAGGTCGAAAAAATACACGCTGCTATGCACTGCACAGTGAAAACTTAAAAAAAACAAGGTAACGGAGATAACTATGGCTCACCGAGTATCTAAATTACTTGCGGCAACAGGCGCAGTATTAACATGTATTTCTATTCCTTCGTATGCCGCTCTTAATGGGCTGACAGAACAAGATGAATTTAATATAAAACTTAGATCAATTTATTTTGACCGTGACTACGATAACGACGCAAGTGACGATTCAACTTTTGCTCAAGGTATAGAGCTCAATTACACATCGGGTTATATAAACGATTTAGTGAGTGTGGGTGTATCGACTTACACCGTGATGGATATTAATTCTACGGGTTCAGCCGCAGGTAATATTTTACCAGCGGGTAATGAGAGCGGTGGAGTTGACGATAGCTTTTCTAAATTTGGTCAATATTTTTTAGATTTTAAATTGGGCAACAACGGTCACGTTAAAGTGGGCGGGCAAAAAACCAAAAGTATGTTGCTTAAAAGCTCTGGGAGCCGGGCTATTCCTAATACTTTTAGAGGTGTTTTTGGTGATTACAAAATTGGCAACACTAAATTATACGGTTACGTTTACGACAAATGGAGCCGTCGACACGATGATAGATGGGAAGACTTTTCTACCGATCAATCGGCAACAGGCGCCATTAACGTAATTTGGGGCGTAGGTGCTACGCATAAAAAAGACAATCTAATATTAGAGGCTGAATATTTAAATTCTCACAATTATCTAAGTAAAATGGGATTAAAAATCAGTTACGACATTAAACTTGAGCAAAGTAAGTTAACCCTTTCAACTGGCATATTTACCTCACAAGATGATGGTGATTTATTTGTAACAGGCGCAGAGGGCGGCGATTTAGATGATGAAGATGCAACTGGCGCTTTAACAGGTTTAACTAAAAGTGAAAACGATGGATTTGCCTATTACTTAGATGCTGATTGGAAAAAAGATATTTGGAGTGTAGGTGCGGCATTTACTAAAGTAAGTGATGCTTGGATTGAAGATAATTTCAGTGGCGACCATGGTACAAACCCATTTCCAACTCGCTCATTGATTGGTGCCGATTTAACAAATCAAAACGAGGTAACGTGGCAGGCACGTTTTGGTATTGATTTAAAAGCAGTATCGCCAGGTTTAACAACAAAGTTTTACTACACAAGCGGTAGCGATGCTGAAAACTCTGCGCTGGGTAAGTTAGCTGGCACAGCTGACGAAAAATATTGGGCTGTAGATACGCGCTATAAAGTTGAGAAAATAAAAGGCTTAAGTTTGCGCTGGTTATTTGTAGATTATACAACCGAAAAGTTAGGCAGTGTTGATGGTGTTAAAGGCGACAGAGCCGACCACCGAGTTTATGTAGATTACACTATTAAATTTTAAAATGACGTTTAATAAGCCAATGCAAATTATACATTGGTTTTATTTCCTTTTTTAATTACCTTTATGATAAAACTAACAAATAAATAATAAAAATAAAGCTAATATATGTTTTCTCTTCAACAGTGGCAATCACAGGGTCAATTTACTCAAATTAGTGGCCATCAAATTTTTACTAAAACAGCTGGCGATATAAGTAAGCCTGCGCTGCTTTTGATACATGGCTTTCCAAGTGCTAGCTGGGATTGGGAAGGTATGTGGCAAACGCTTAGTGAACATTATTTTGTAATTACGCTCGATATGCTAGGTTTTGGTTTGTCAGATAAACCAATAAACGCTACTTATAAAATTACCGAACAAGCCGACTTATATACTCAATTTTTAAAAACGTTAAATATTAATGACGTACATATTTTAGCTCATGACTATGGCGATACAGTGGCTCAAGAGTTATTAGCAAGGCAAGTACATAATCAAAGTGCCATAACGATCAATAGTGTTTGCTTTTTAAATGGTGGACTGTTTCCAGAAGTGCACAAACCATTATTTATACAAAAGCTTTTACTTTCAAAGCTAGGTTGGATAGTGCCAAAATTAATGAATAAACAAAAATTTGGCAATAATCTACTTACTATTTTTGGTAAGAGTACACCGCCTTCAAAACAAGTGGTAGACACACTTTGGGAGCTGCTAATTTATAAAGATGGCTTAGCCGTAATGCCCAAACTCATTAGTTATATAAAGCAGAGGCAGCAAAACCGAGAACGCTGGGTTGGTGCCATCATAAATAGCAATATACCACTTACGTTTATAGCAGGCGCAGAAGACCCCATCTCTGGTAAGTACATGATTGAGCATTATAAAAAGCTTATTCCCAATGCGCGCGTACAAGAGTTTGTAGAGCTTGGGCATTATCCGCAAGTAGAAAATCCAGATGCAATTACGCAGGCTTATTTGAATTTTAGATATTGCAAATGAAAACGCGGCTACTAAATTAAGTGCCGCGTTTATAAATTTTAGAACTCTGAGTATTTGGTCTCTGAGCCTTAATATTTTTGCTTTGGCGCTTTTAATTGTTTTTCAAACTCATCTGAAAACAATATCGTGCCATCATCTTCCTCTGTAGGGAAGGCAGCAATAAGTAAGTCATCTTCCTCAAGACCCGGTGTCCAGCGACTAAACCAGTCAGCAAGTGGGATTGCTTTAGCGCTGCAGCCAGCCCATTCGCCAGTTGCCCATGCTTCTGCAAATTCACGAGTTGGCCAAACTGGCACACAGTCGTCATCTTCGTTGGCAAGCATAACGCAGCCATCATCATCGTTTAAAATCCATACTTGCTTGAACTGTTGTACGGTTTCGAACATATAGGCTAGGCGTTTTTTTGCTCCAAGTCCTAAAATTACTGCGTGTTCTTCGCTTAAATTTGGCGTTGTCATAATTAGCTCACTCTTAATTACTATTGATATTAATATATCTAAATTATATGCACACAAGTATATCGAGTTATATGACAGAGTGTTGAAAAGTTGCTATTTAATTTCAGCAATGCAGATCTAATTTGTAGATTGATCAGTATAATTTCTCACTAATTTGAGCGATCATTCAAAAATAAACTTGAATGTTTGCAAAAAGGCCACATTGTAGTAAGCATATACTTAATGAAGGATTGAAAAATGACAACTGATCTACTTGCTCCGTTTAAATTAAATAACACGATTGAGCTTAAAAACCGCGTACTTATGGCGCCACTAACACGATGCATGGCTGATGATAACTTAGTGCCAACACAAGATATGGTTGAATATTATGCTCGCCGTGCCGAAACCGGTTTAATTATTAGCGAAGCAACTATTATTCGTCCAGACGGACAAGGTTACCCAAATACTCCGGGTTTATTTACCAGCGAGCAAATTCAAGGTTGGAAAAAAGTAACTGACGCTGTGCACGCTAATGGCGGCAAAATGTTTGCACAACTTTGGCATGTTGGCCGTGTTGCACACCCTCACTTTTTTGATGGCGATGTACTTGCTCCATCGGCAATTGGCGTTGAAGGTTCTGTTCCTCGTATGCGTGAGCTTACATACATAACACCAAAAGCAGCCACTACTGATGATATTAAAAGTCTAGTTGCTGATTTCGCAAAAGCTGCTGAAAACGCAATTGAAGCGGGTTTTGATGGGGTAGAGATTCACGGTGCTAACGGTTATTTAGTTGACCAATTTTTACATTACGCTGCAAATACACGCAGCGACGAGTACGGGCAAACGCCTGAAAATATGTCGCGTTTTGCACTAGAAGTAACCGATGCGGTTATTGCAGCTGTAGGCAGTGATCGTACTGCACTTAGATTAACACCGGGTGCTTACTTTAATATGAGCGAAGATAGCCGCGATAAAGCGGTATTTGATTACTTATTAACAGAACTTGAAAGCAGAGAATTAGCGTACTTACACGGCGGTATTTTTGACGACAGCATGCGCTTTGACTCGCTTGAAGGCAAAAGCATCTCTGAATTTTTACGTGCAGGCTACAAAGGTACATTAGTAGGCGTAGGTAGTTATAGTTTTGAGTCAGCAAAAGAGGCTATTAACGATGCTAAGTTTGACTTAATCGCTATTGGTCGCCCACTTATTGCAAACCCAGATTACATTAGCAAAATTGCAAACGGTGAAGAGTTAGTACCATACAGCGATGAAATGCTAGCTGAATTGAAATAAATTACTATTTGTAATAAGTTCTAGAAAATAATTAAGACACCCAAAGTTAAACCTTTGGGTGTCTTTTTTTGTACATATTCCCGCCATAAATCTTCCATATTTGTTTAATTTTTATGTAAATAAAGTTCATCCTCGTTGTCATATTTAAAATTCATACTGTCCGCGTTTTCATATTTCATAATTAAAATCAAACGGGACAACAATGTACGCTTTAAAAAACAAATCGCTTTTGAGCATGGCAATTGCCATGGCGGTATCAACATCTACTTATGCTAACGACAACACCATAGAAGAAGTAACCGTGGTTGCTAAACCAACCAGCTACGCTAACAATGTTATTGAGCCTGCAATGCTTGAGCAACAAAGTTCGGTATCGAGCATATTATCGGTTATTGATAACTTACCAGGTATTAGCATAAATGAAGGTGATGCATTTGGTGGCGACGATTGGTCTACTACAATCACCATGCGTGGTTTTAGTATTGATGGGAACCAACAACAATTAGGTATGACCGTTGATGGCATTCCCAATGGTGGCTCTAATTATGGCGGTGGTGCTAAAGCTAACCGTTACCTAGATAGCGAAAACCTGGCAACGGTTGAAGTTGGTCAAGGTACGTCTGATATTAAGTCGGCTTCACTTGAAGCACTAGGCGGGACATTTAACTTTGTAAGTAAAGACCCAAGCCTTGAAAAAGGCACTACCTTTGCTTATACCTCAGGCAGCCACGATGCCACGCGTTATTACTTTAGACACGAAACAGGCACTGTTTTTGATAACACACAAGCGTACGTAAGTTACTCGCAAACAGATACAAGCCGCTGGATTGGTTCTGGCAGTAATGGGGGTAAAGACAACCAACACGCTGAGCTTAAGTTTGTATCTAATTTTAACGACTTAACACTTACTGGTCGTTTATCTTACGATGATGTAAGCGAGACAAACTATAACAGCGTAAGCCTTGAGCAGTTTGAACAAACACCCGATTGGGATCAGCTAACATGGAATTGGACGGGAGTTCCGCACTTTGACCAAATGTTTGCAGAAGGTTGGGGGACGCTCCGTGAAAATACCTTAGGCTATTTAAAATTTGAATATGCGATTTCGCCAACTTCATTATTAACCGTCAGCCCTTATTACCATAAAAATTCAGGTCGTGGCGATTGGATCCCACCTTACTTAACAACGCCCGTTGATGAAAATGGCGACCCAACAACCGAGGGCGGTACTAATGCAGGCTCTTATGGTTTTGCTGATAGTGAAGGCAATCCGCTTGCACCAAATGCCGATTGTACGCAAAGTTTGAGCTGGCCATGGGAGTCGGGTCCTGGTTTAAATCCTGCGTGTTACGATGCAACAGCAACGCCGGTTATGTCTTACCGCCATACGCATTACAACAAAGATCGCTTAGGTGTAACGGCAAATTACCAAGCTACATTTGGTGATCACGATATAGAAGCGGGCTTTTGGTATGAGCAAAGCGAGCGTGACGAGTCGCGTGATTGGCACAAAGTAATTGATGCGCGTATTTATCATCACTTTGATAGCACGCCTTACTGGACACAATACAAAAACACTTTTGATACCGATACATTCAAATGGTACCTACAAGACTCGATTAATTTTGGTGACTTAACATTAAATATTGGTGCAAAACAGTATTTAGTTGAATTACAAAAGTACGACCACTTTGCTAACGAAAGATCAGATAAAGTAGATAGCGACTCAGACGTGTTATTTAGCGGGGGTGTATTGTATCAGCTAAATAACAGCACAGAATTATTTGCCAGTTACAGCGAGAATTTTTCCGCAATAAAAGACGGTGTACTTGAGCGAGATAGCTCAACACTTACAAACATAGAGCCAGAAACTGCCGACAATATCGACTTTGGTGTACGTTACCAAGCCGACAGATTAACCCTTACAGCAACGGCTTACAGTGTTAAGTTTGATAACCGCATTACCTTTATTGCGCCTGGTAGTGGCACAGACGGCATTGATTATACGATTGGTACAAATGGCTCGTACGTAAATGTAGGAGGTATTGACTCAAGTGGGCTTGAGCTTGCAGCAAGCTATATGTTAACACCAAGCTGGAGCGTGTACTCGTCGTATACTAATAGCAGTTCTGAGTATTCATCCGATGATCCAAATGCATACGATTCACAGGGCGTAATATTAAAAGATGAAAGTGGTAATGAGGTAGTACCAAGCTTTAGAAAAGGCGACAGCATAATAGATTCATCAGAGGATTTATTTGTGGTATCTACCGATTACTTTAGCGATGGCTTTCGTGTTGGTTTATCGGCTAAATACACCGGTGAGCGCTTAGGCGCATGGCAAGACGAAGACACTCGCACGCGTAATAAAGTAGACGGCTACACCGTACTTGATTTTAATGCAGGTTATTCAACTGACGTAGATGCAGGCCCGTTTAAAGCCATTGACGTATCGTTTGTTGTTTATAACGTTACTGACAAAAGCTACTTAGCAGGTGGTACCGGTAACGGCGCTACTTATTACATTGGTGCGCCTCGCACCGCAGCAGTTACATTTACCGCTGACTTTTAATTAGGTTTTAGTAATTGAATTAAAATAAAGCCCATCATTGATGGGCTTTATTATATGAAAGGGCGCAAACGCGATGAAAACAATTATAAAAGTAATACTATTTAGCTTAAGTGTATTAGCGAGCAACTTTGCAACAGCAGCGCAAAATGTAGTGCTGATAACGCTTGACGGAGTACGCTGGCAAGAAGTATTTAATGGGGCTGATAATAGCTTAATTAATAATACTGATTTTGTTGAAAAGCCTGAGCATTTAAAGACCCAATTTTGGGCAAAAACAGCAAATGAGCGCCAGCAATTACTTATGCCTTTTTTAACGCAAGTAGTGGCTAAACAAGGCGTAATTATTGGCGATAGGACTAACGGCTCTACTATGTCGGTAAGTAACCCGTGGTATTTTTCATACCCTGGTTATAACGAAATACTCACCGGTGAAGTTGACGAAAATATAAATAGTAACAACAAAGTGCTCAACCCAAATAAAACTATTTTAGAGCGTTTAGATAATTTACCTGAGTTTAAAGGTAGCACAGCCTTATTTGGTAGTTGGGATGTATTCCCATACATTGTAAATACTAAGCGCAGTAACGTGTATGTAAATGCAGGTTTTATGTCAATTGAAGAGAATTTATTCACCGATGCGCCGCTGTTAAATGCGCTACAAAATGAAATTCCCAGTCCTTGGTATAACGTACGACTAGATAGTTTTACATATCGCTTTGCTAAAGCGTATATGTTGGCTAAAAAGCCTAAGTTGTTAGTAATAAGTTTAGGCGAAACCGATGACTTTGCGCATGATGGTCATTACGATCAATACCTTAAATCGGCAAGGCAAAGTGACGCCTTTATAAAAGACTTATGGGCAACCATTCAAACTACAGCGGGTTATAAAAATAACACCACACTAATTATTACTACTGATCACGGCCGTGGCAATAAGGCCAATGATTGGCAACATCACAGCTCTAAACGTGCACTTGCTGAACTAGAGTTAGGTGAAAATACCTACCCAGAAGGAATTGTTGGCTCTGAACATATTTGGCTTGCAGCCATTGGCCCCGCAATAAAAGGACGTGGCTTAATTAAAACTAAAAATGAGCTTAAACAAGCGCAAATAGCGGCTACCGTTTTAAAGGCTCTTGGGCAGAACCCAAATGAAATAAATTCAAATATGGCGCCTGCTATTAGCGAGATTTTAAAATGAAGAACCTATTAAAACCATTAACCCTATCTGCCTTGGTGCTGAGTTTGGTTATTAGCGCAAGTGTTACTGCTGCGCCATCTAAAATCCTGTTTGGTTCGTGTGGGCATCAAGATAAAAAAATACCCATATTTAATGCAATTAACAAAGAGCAGGGGGATTTGTTTATATTTTTGGGTGATAATATTTACGGCGATACCAACGATATGGATGTACTTGCCGATAAATACCAACGTTTAGGGGCAAAGGCTGGTTTTAAAACGTTGAAAGCGCAAACGCCTATTATTGCTATGTGGGATGACCACGATTATGGTCAAAACGATGCAGGTAAAGAGTATCCGCATAAAGAGCAATCACGCCAAATTATGCTTAATTTTTGGGATGAACCTGCAAACTCAGCGCGTCGCACTCGTCCTGATGGAATTTATACCTCGTACATGTATGGTGAAAATGAGCAAACCATACAAGTAATAATGCCTGATTTACGTTGGAACCGTGATGCGCTAAACCATGTAGGTGAGCTTGAATACTACACTAAGCGTAAGTTAAATAACCAAGGCCCGTATAGTCCTAGTGAAGTAAAGGGCGCATCAATGCTAGGTGAAGCCCAGTGGCAATGGCTTGAACAAGAGCTTAAAAAGCCTGCTGCAATAAAATTGATTGCCTCAAGCTTACAGCTTTTACCCGATTTTACAGGTTGGGAGTCATGGGCAAACTTTCCTGAAGATAGAAACCGTTTATTTGCATTGATTAAAAAGCATAAGGTAAATGGGGTAGTGATCATCAGCGGCGATACGCACTGGGGTGAAATATCAAAGTATCAGCAAAACCTTGATTACCCATTAATTGAGATGACCAGCTCTGGCTTAACTGAAAAGTGGAAAGATGTAAGCCCTAACAAACACCGAGTAGGGAATTTTACTCATAACGTAAATTATGGTGATTTAAGCATAGACTGGCAGCAAATTGACCCCACTATTTCACTTAAATTAAAAGGCATTGATGGCGAAGTAATAATGCAAAGTGACTTTAGTTTATCAAGTATTAGCCCTTATAAATAAACTCACTACTACGCACAGTATATAAAATAGATGCTGTGCGTATAAAATCTGTAAGTTAGTTCTTAACTCTCTGATTTATTAAAGCCAATTACCCGTTTGCGCTACCCCTAATATTGAAAATATCTTACACTGGTTTTATCTCAAGCAAGGTCAGTGTTATATGCTAAATATTATTCAATCAAACCGGATGGAAGCCCTGCAAGCGCAGTTCCACCAGCTATTAAAAATAAACCCATTGCAAAGTCCGTTCGACAAAGAGGTGGTGCTAGTGCAATCGCCGGGTATGTCGCAGTGGTTAAAAATAGGTTTGAGCGAAAACTTAGGGGTCGCAGCGCAGGTAGATTTTCCGCTGCCGTCGAGCTTTATTTGGCAGTTGTATCAGCAATTACTGCCAAATGTCCCTAAAGAGTCGGCGTTTAATAAACCTAACCTTGCTTGGAAACTGTTCGCAATTTTACCAATCTGCATTGATGAACCGCTGTATTTGCCGCTAAAAACTTATTTAGAGGGCGATATAGACGGGCAAAAAACCTTTGCACTGTGCGAAAAAATAGCCGATGTGTACGACCAATATTTAATGTACCGACCGCACTGGATAGCCACATGGGATAGCGGCAAAGATGAGCTTGATGACGTAGATGTAACCATTGCCCCATGGCAGCCTGACTTATGGCGACGCATTGTAAAACTAAGCCAAGAACTTGGGCAAAGCCAATTTCATCGCGCTAACATGCAAGGGCAATTACTTGCTGCACTTGAGACTATGGATAATAGCTTACTGCCACAACGCATTAGTTTATTTGGTATATCGGCGATTGCCAGCTCCCAGCTAGACGTATTTGAAGCGCTGAGTAAAAAAACCGAGGTTATATTATTCTTTTTTAACCCGAGTGAGCATTACTGGGGCGATATTATAGATGAAAAAACAGCAGCTAAAATAAGCGCTAAATACGCTAAAATGCCGCTGGTGGAAGCGCAACAAAAAAAACACACCAACCCAGATGAAGAATACTACTTTATAGGTAATCCGTTGTTATCGTCGTGGGGTAAATTAGGTCGCGACTATTTTGAGCAACTCGTACAGTTAGATGCCCGTTGGATTGATGGTTTTATTGATGTGTTTGACGACACCTTACTAGGGCAAGTACAAAGCGAGATTTATCAGCTTGCGTTTAAAGGTGAATCGCTGACCGATAACAAAGAGTGGTTTATAAACGACGAAGGTAAATTACCAATCAGCGCAACCGACACCAGCATTACGCTCAGCGATTGCCATACACCGCTCAGAGAAGTTGAGCGCTTGCACGACTACTTACTTAACTTATTTAATCAAAACCCAGCGCTTACCCCCAAAGACATAATTGTCATGATGCCCGATGTAGGCACTTACAGCCCTTACATTGAAGCCGTATTTGGCGGGGCACAAGGCAGCCGCTTTATTCCTTACGCATTGGCCGATTTAGCCATAGAGCAAGAAAAGCCTGTCCTTAGCTCATTTGCGAGTTTAGCTAACTTACCGTTTTCGCGCTTTGGTGTGTCGGATATTCTCGATTTATTACAAGTTACGCAAATAGCCGAAAAATTTGGGCTTGAAGCGCACGAATACGAGCAAATTCAATACTGGCTAGAACGTGTTGGGGTTAAATGGGGTATAAACGCAGCGCATAAAAGCAGCTTTGATTTACCCGCTATCGATTTAAATACCTGGCAACACGGGCTCAACCGTTTATTGCTTGGCATTGCCATGCGCGACGAACAATGCCCGTTTAACGGTATTTACAGCGCTGATGAAGTAGAAGGCATGGCGCTTGATACACTCAACAAGCTCGTGCACTTTATTGATGTACTGCAAAGCTTTAAAGAGCAGCTAACGCCTGATGACACGCTCACTAATAAAGCGCATATTTTAAGCGAGCTATTAAACGCCATATACGAAAGTGAAAGCGACGACAGCTGGGATTTATTAGTACTTCAAAACGTGCTCGAAGAGTTACAAAAACACCACGAAAACGGCGATTACAGCAAGGCGGTTTCGCAGCGTGTTGTTAGTTACTTAGTTAAACAAGGCATTCAAGAAAAAGGCGTAGGGCAGCGGTTTTTGGTTGGGCAAGTAAACTTTTGTACGCTTATGCCCATGCGCGCCGTACCATTTAAAGTGGTATGCATGCTGGGCTTAAACGATGCTGACTACCCGCGTAACGTACAACCCATTGGTTTTGACTTAGTGCCTTATTCTAAAAAGCAAAAAGGTGACCGATCACGTAAATTAGATGACCGCTACTTATTTTTAGAAGCGCTACTGAGTGCCCGCGACAACTTATACATGAGTTACATTGGTCGCTCGTGTTTTGATAACCAACCGCGCATGCCATCAACGCTTGTAAGTGAGCTGTTAGAATATATTGGCCGTAGTTTTGTATTAAACGAAAAGAGTGAAAAAACGCTGCCCGCATGTCTAATCAATCAGCAGCATTTACAGCCCTTTAATAGCCATTATTATTTAGCCGATGAGCAAGCTAATACTGTGCTGAGTAACCACAGTTACAACCCAATTTGGCTGCCAAGTGAGTCAATTAAACCAGAGCCAGTTATTGCACTTGATGTGACTGTGCCAGAGCAGCTAGATCTCGATGTGTTTATTAGAAGTGTGTGCAGCGCACAAGAGAGCTTTTATCAGCAAACATTAGGTTTACGCCTGCCACAATTTAACGAAGTAGCAAAAGACGAAGAACCATTTAGCCTAGATGCACTGCGCCGTTATTTTTACCTTGATGAAATACTTAAAGCCAATATAAACGAGCAACCACTGAGTACCGAGCAAATACTGCAGCGGGGTGAGTTACCTCAAGCCAATGTAGGCAGCCTCATATTTGAAAGTATGGAGCACCGAGTTGACGCGCTTGCAGGGCAAGTAAAAGAGCACATTAAAGGCGGGAAAAGTGAGCCGATAGAAGTTTTGCTTACCATTGAAGGCACCAAAATAGAGGGCTGGCTAAATCATGTTTATTTGCAAAAACAAGTGTTTTATCGCAGCGCCAGTATTAAAGCGAAAGATTTAATTAAAGGCTTTATTTATCACCTTGCAGCGCAAAGTATGGATCAACAAGTAGAAACATTGTTACTTGGGCTTGATAAGCAAATTACCTTTGCGCCCATAAGCAAAGCCGATGCCGATGCACTATTAGCCGATTGGTTTGAGTTATACAAAGCGCTGCGCGCAGAGCCTGTGCCGTTTTTTCCGGTAAGTGGTTATGAGTACGTTAAAAGCGGCGGCGATATAACAAAAGCAATGAGCAAATTTAGCCCGCAATACATTGGGCGAGGCGAGGGCGAAAATCCGTATATTCGCTTAACGGTGCAATCGCTAAACGATTGCCAAGACGAATTTATAAAATGGAGTGATAAATTGCTCACGCCTTTATTTGAACACGCAAAGGAGAGTGACCATGCAAGCGCTTAATCCTCTTACTATGCCGCTCATTGGTCAAAGTTTAATAGAAGCCAGTGCGGGTACTGGTAAAACTTATACAATTACGGGACTGTATTTACGCTACTTACTAGGTATGCAAATAGAAGGTGAGTTAAATACGCCGCTCAGTGTTGAGCAAATTTTGGTAGTAACCTTTACCGACGCTGCCACCCAAGAAATTAAAGACCGCGTGCGCAGCCGAATTATTGCTGCACGCGACGCACTGCTTGGGCAAAACCCAAACGACGAACTCATCGAAGGCGTAATTGCCAAAATTGACGATAAACACCGCGCGTTTGATTTACTCGATGCAGCTGCTAAATCAATGGACGAAGCCGCTATTTTTACTATCCATGGCTTTTGTCAGCGGATGCTAAAACAACATGCGTTTGAGTCGGGAGTGGCGTTTAATCTCGAATTTATTTTAGATGAGCGCGACATATTACTCGAAACCATTAAAGATTTTTGGCGTGCGTTTGTATACCCACTTAACAAAGAGCGCACCGATGCTATTTTAGATGTATTTGCCGCACCAGAGGCTTTATTCGCTCAAGTGGCGAGTATTTTAAACAAAGCCAATGCGCACATTACACCACAAATAAATTTAGATGATGTATGGAAGGCGCGTGACGAGTACATAACCCGTGTGCCTGCATTTAAAAAAGCGGTGTTAGAGCAAGAGTTTATAGGTGCTATTAAAAGCTCGGGTTTGAGCGGGTCTAAAACGTCAGCACGAAAAGGCAGCCTTGGTGCGCTTGAAGCATTTTGTTTAGGCGGCGATTTGTTTTTTGAATTTGGCACTAACAAGTATTCGTTTGAAGTGTGGAGTACAGAAAACTTAAGCGATGTGAGCAATTATAAAAAGAATCAGCCATTATTTGTGCATCCATTACTGAGTCAGTTTGACGAGCTTGCCGCCCTTAATAACACCATAAACCAAGGGCTTAAAATAGCAGTTATACAACATGCAGCACGCTGGGTAAAAGCCGCAATAGTTAAGCGCAAGCAAGAGCAAAGCGTGATCACCCCAGATGACTTATTGACCAATTTACACAGTGCGCTTAATAACGAGCAAGGCGACGTACTAGCGCAAAAAATTGCGCAGTTGTTTCCGGTTGCCATGATTGATGAGTTCCAGGATACCGATCCGATTCAGTACGGTATTTTTAGTAAAATTTATGGGCAACAAAATACTACGCTTGCCATGATAGGCGACCCTAAACAGGCTATTTATGGCTTTAGGGGCGCAGATATTTTTACGTACATTGGCGCAAAAGAAGCTGTACAGATTGATCAGCAATTTACGCTGGGGACTAACTTTCGCTCAAGCACCGATATAGTAAATAGCGTTAATAGTTTATTTGGCAAACACGCTAACAGCTTTATTTATAACGACGCCATACCGTTTAACGCAGTAGCTGCCAAAGGTAAAAAAGCGGATGACTCTTTTTTAATTGATGGCAAACCCGCTACCGCATTCGAATTTAATGTATTTGTGGATGAAGCCGCCGATGAAAAAAACAAACCAACTAACAAAGGTGTAGGGCAAGCGCATTTAGCCACTCACTTTGCTAATAAAATAGTGACCCTGCTTGAAAAAGCAAAACAAGGGGACGCGTGCATTGGCAGTAACCCTGTAAGCGCTGCCGATATTTGTATATTAGTACGTGACCGTGTTGAAGCGCAAATAATGAAAAAAGCGCTTAGCGAAGCCAAAATAGCTAGCGTGTATTTATCGCGAGAAAGCGTTTTTAGCCAAGAGCTTAGCCATCACCTACTTAACTTTTTAACAGCGCTGCATGGTCAATATAACGAGTCATTGCTGCGCGGTGTTTTAGCTGGTCCACTATTTTGTTTAAGTTATAACGAAATACATGCACTCGCCGATGATGAAAATAAATGGCAAGACTACTTAAACTTTTTTGCTCAACTTAGCCATATTTGGAACAAGCAAGGCGCTATGGCCATGCTTGAGCGCTTAATGGGCCATAACCAGCTTAGCGCTAAATGGCAAGGATTGGGATATAACGTTGAGCGTTGGCTGACTGACTTTAGGCATTTGGGCGAAATACTTCAGCAAAAACAAATAGAGCTTGAAGGCACGCTGCGTTTGCTGCGCTGGTTTGCACAAAAGGTAAGCCAACAAGACGGCGAAACAGTACAAGTACGCCTAGAAAGTGACGCCAACTTAGTTAAAATTGTCACTATGCATGCCTCAAAAGGGCTTGAATACCCTCTGGTATTTATGCCGTTTGCCAGTGGTTATCGCGAAACTAAAGAAGCGCTTTATCACAATAATGGCAAGCTAATTTACGATTTAAGTAAAGACGAAGATGCCCTGCAAAAAGCAGAGCAAGAGCGCCTAGCTGAAGATTTACGCCTGCTGTATGTAGCCCTTACTCGCGCTGTGCATTTTTGTGCGCTTGGTGTTTACAACATTGGGCAAGGGCAAAGTAGCCGCTTAGCTATGCAAAGTAGTGCACTAGGGCATGTGTTATTTGCAGGGCTTGAGCTTGCCAGTAGCCAAACATGGCGCACGCATTTAAGTGAGTTTTGCGACGCTAATAGCGCGATGAGCTATCAGCAATTTACCTCACAAACGTTATTAGAGCAGGGCACGCTTTGTTTTAGTAATGGCAAAATTGCGCAGCAAACATTAAGTGTTAATAGAGTAACGGCAAATATTGAGCGTAACTGGCGAGCAACCAGCTTTAGTGCGTTGAGCTTTAAAAAGCACAGCGACCAATTAGCCCCAGGGCGAAGTGATGAAGATCACGAAAAAGACGAGTTTGCAGTGCAAGAGGACGAACTACCATCACCTTATAGTTTTCCTAAAGGGCCAAAGCCCGGTAGCTGTTTACACGAAATATTTGAACAAATAGATTTTATTAGCCCAATAGTTCACCCAACTAATACCGAGCAAAACTTATCTGAGGTAGTTAAGCGCAGCCTTGAAAAATACCACATAGGTGAGCAATGGCGAGAAGTGGCTGAAAAGTGGGTGCTTGATGTTCTTGAGTGCCCCCTAGATAGCAGCTCTCTAGAAAACAACCTTCTTTCTTTGGGTGTGCTCACACCAAGTGATTGCCTAGTCGAAATGGAGTTTAATTTACCACTTGAGAGCTTAAGCGCACCCAAGCTAAACGAAATGCTGGTTAAACATTTTGGCTTTACGCAAAGTAAGCTTGAATTTTCGCACGTAAAGGGCTTGTTAAAAGGTTTTGTAGATTTAATATTTTGCTACCAAGGCAAGTATTATATTTTAGATTATAAGTCTAATTACTTAGGCAGTACGCCAGCTGATTACGAAGGCGATATGCTTGAGCAAGCAATGAGCAGTCATCAGTACCATTTACAGTATTTAATTTACACCGTAGCACTGCATCGTTTATTAAAACAACGTATAGCTGATTACTCAATAGAAACCCATTTAGGCGGCGTGTATTACACGTTTTTACGTGGGATGCCGGCAGGGCAAGGCGTGTACTTTAAAAAGCTAACTGTAGAGCAAGTAACTATTTTAGATGGCTTATTTAGCCAAGGAGCTATGCTATGAGCGATTTAAATGAGCAACCTGGCTTGTTTGACGATATAGACGAGACACTTAATAATGAAGCAGCAGAGCCTATTACCTCAAAAAATGTAGCACAAGATGCCCCATTAGAGGACATTGTGTTAAACAATACGATTACAGAGGTCCCGTTACTTGAGTATTTATTAGCGCAAAATCGACTACGTGTGGTTGATGTAAAGCTTGCCGAATTACTGTGTGCTAATGACATTGAGCAAACTCACAATGAACTGTTTTATATTATTTTATTGCTGTGCTTATCGCAGCAAAGCCAACATAGCTGCCTAACCTTAAATGAAGTTGATTGGAGTAATCCTTTTAACTTGCGCAAAAGTGACTTTAATAAACTCGATGGCAATGTACCCAGTACGCTAAGCCCGTTTAGTGATAATTTTAATGTGCGCACAGCGCTTAGTTATTTACAAAGCCATGAAAGCGTAGGCGAGAGTAAACCACTACAATTGTTTAACGAGCGACTTTATTTTGCGCGCCTTGCAGGTTATGAGCAAACACTCGCAGATAGATTATTAAGCATGAGCGAGCGAAAGCTCAATATTAATAATGAAATATTGGCAGAACTTTTAAATACCTATTTTCCTGCAGATTCTGCAATTGAAACTGATTGGCAAAAAGTGGCATGTGCGATTGCCGCCACCAAAGGCTTTAGCGTGATCACGGGTGGCCCTGGCACAGGTAAAACTACCACAGTGACTAAGTTACTGGCTATTTTGCAGTCGCTTTATAAAACCGCACCGCTTAGCATTAAGCTGGTGGCACCGACAGGTAAAGCCGCTGCACGTTTAAGTGAGTCTATTTTGGGCGCTAAAAATAAGCTCACAACGATTCCTGATGATATAAAAAAGCTAATCCCGCAAAGCGCTCAAACTATTCATCGCTTATTGGGCGTAAAACCGTTTACTAATAAATTTAGACATAACAAAAGCAATCCGCTGCATTTAGATGTACTAATTATTGATGAAGCCAGTATGGTCGATTTATCGCTGATGGCTAAATTAATAGAAGCATTGCCCGCGCACGCGCGATTAATACTCCTAGGTGATAAAGATCAGCTTGCCTCGGTAGATACCGGCAGTGTAATGAGCGATTTATGCCAAGGTTTAACACTTGGGCAAACGCCACGCTACTCGCAAGCACGTTGTGATGAGCTAAATAGCTTATGTTTTAATAATGAGCCTAAACTCGTATCGCAAAGCGTGAGTGAATTTAAACTCGCAGATTGCATTGCCTTTTTACAGCACAGTTATCGATTTGATGCACAAAGCGGCATTGGTCAACTCGCACTTGCGGTAAATACCAATAACACCGGTATTTTAAATTACGTAGAACAAGAAAGTGTTGAAGGGCGTTTTAACGATGTAATTTTAGATTACGACTTTGTAGCAAAACCGATTGAAAAGCTTGTTAAAAGTGCAGCCAGTCATTATGCAAAATACCTTAACTTAATTGCCCAAGGTGCAGATGTTGCACAGGTGCATACTGCTTTTGCTAGTTATCAGCTTTTAGCTGCGGTACGAGAGGGCGATTACGGCGTGCATAGCTTAAATCAGCGAATAGAGCGCGTATTGCAACAGCAAGGTTTAATTACCGTAAGCCCTAATACTCATCACTATACGGGTATGCCTATTATGGTGAGCCAAAACGATTACCAGCTTAAGTTATTTAATGGCGATATTGGTATTTTAATGCCCGATGAAAGTAATCAGCTCAAAGCCATATTTATTGACGAGCAAGGTAATCAACGAGCATTTTCGCCAGCACGACTCCCTGCACACGATAAAGTATATGTAATGACTATTCATAAATCACAAGGCTCAGAGTTTAGCTACACCGCTATGGTACTGCCACCGCTAAAACAAGCGCGCATGGGTATTAACAGGCAATTAGTGTATACGGGAATAACTCGTGCTAAAAACACCTTTGAGCTGGTAGCTGACAAAAAAGTACTGCAACTAGCAATGAATAAAAGCGTATCAAGAGCATCTGGTTTGTATGAAAGGTTACAATTTTAAGCTTAGTTTGTATTTTTGATTAATAATTTAGCTTCAAACTGCTTGTTATTTATCGCGTTATTATAAATATCTTCTATACTAAAATTAATTTTATATTGAATGTGTTAGTAAGGATATTAATGTTTTTTTCAAAAAATAAACAAAATGAAATAGCCTCTTTAAAAGCAGAACTCTATCCATTACAACAAGTGTGGGAAGGGCTTTACCGAGAGATGTTAGTACTGAACATTCTTTATGATGGCCGAATTTCGCACGCCAACGATAGATTTTTAGAAAACCTAGGCTACAGTGAAGACGATCTAACTAATAATTCTTTTGATGATTTTATTACAGATTCGTCTCGCCAATCTTCAGAATTTAAAAGCCTACAGCAAGCTATAAAAAAAGAAGGGCATTGGGGCGGTGCATTACAAGTTATGCGCAGCGATGGCAAAGCTGAATGGTTACGTTTAATAGTACATCCTGTAAAAGGGGAGCAAGATCAGTTGCTCTATTTTTCTATATTCGGGAGTGTGCTTACAAAAACAATTACGGCTTCTCGCGAGCAAAGCGACACTATTAAAGCGATATATCGCTCTATGGCGGTAATTGAATTTGATTTAGAGGGCCATGTGTTAAAAGCAAATGATCAGTTTTTAGCTGCAATGGGTTATCAAGAAAGTGAATTAATAGGAAAGCACCATCGCACATTTTGTGAGGCTTCAGAGTACAACTCCCAAGAATATCTGCAATTTTGGGCTAAATTAAGAGAAGGTAAGTTTATTGCTGAGCGCTTTAAGCGCGTAGATAAACATGGCAACATTGTTTGGCTAGAAGCGTCATATAACCCAATCTCAAATGACGCGAATGAGCTTTATAAAGTAATGAAGTTTGCAACTGTTATCACTGATCAAGTAAATCAAGAAATTGCGATATCACAAGCTGCCGAAATTGCTTATAGCACCTCAACCCAAACTGATAAAAAAGCAGAGCAAGGCGCGAGCGTTATACAAGATACAGTCGCAGTAATGACTGAGCTGGCTATTAACATGGAGCAAGCTGCAAATGAAATTTCAGCGCTTGATCAGCAGTCGCAACAAATATCGAGTATTGTACAAAGCATTAGTAGTATTGCTGAGCAAACAAATTTATTAGCATTAAATGCCGCAATTGAAGCGGCAAGAGCTGGCGAGCAGGGGCGAGGCTTTGCTGTGGTTGCAGACGAGGTTCGATTGCTTGCATCGCGTACCTCAAAAGCAACAGAAGAAATTGTAGAAGTTGTACAGCGCAACCAATCACAAACCCAAAATACGGTGGCTGTAATAGAAAAAGGTAAAGAGAAGGCAGAGCAAGGCTTGGCGTTATCTAAAGAATCTGGTGAAGTGATGCAAGAGATCCAACAAGGTGCACAAGAAGTTGTAAATGCGATTGGGCAATTTACCAGTGAACTTAAAGCTAACGGTTAGATTAGCTTCGTCCTTACTCTAAAGCGGGCACTTTCAATGGTATCCGCTTTAATCTTACTACCCTCAATATACCCCTTGAAACCCATCTAATAATTTCAAATATAACAACTATACCTCTATTAACTCATTAATCGGTATGAAATAAGTTTCTTCTCTTCCCTAAATGATAATAAGTTGTTGCATTTTTGTTCGTTGTTCCTAATACTAGAGTCTGTTGATCTTTCAAGGTTAAATTTGCAGCAGTCTGTTTGGTATTTAGGCAAGGCAGAGCCTAAGTAGTGTGGTTGTTCCCCATAAATAGGCGATAACGTAGCATTAATGCCAAACAGACGCTGCCCAAAGGGTACTTCCTAGAGGCTATTTACTCTTTGTTGCTCGTTTTTTACTTATTCTTACATGGATGTAAGCCAGTAGAGTAACGCAGGAGCAGTTACCGAGCCCACTAGGTTACAAATCTCGCGCCGTGATTAAATAGCCTCTAGTTTGAACAAATTTTAATCCGCAAAGAACAACAGACCCTAGTGAACACCTAAGCTGACAAGCTTATGTAAACCAACATGAATACCTTAAATGATAATAAAATATTAAGTACACAACATTAAGGAATTGTATGAACAACACAAAGCGCACACACAAATTAATTAAGCCAAGCCACCTAATTGGTGCGGGGTTAGCTATGTTAATGAGCTTTTCTGCAGCGAGTAAAGACTACAAAATTATATTAATTCATGGGTTACAAACTTCGCAAATAACAAATAAGTCGGGTAGTGATGTAATCAATGATGGTGAAACATATTGGCAATCGTACTGGAATAATCGTGCAGATGAGCGAATTGATTGGCCTGCTTATGAACGTATTGAAGGTAAAATTGCTACCGATTGGGTGTGGCCAAAGCTAAAGCAAATTTCACGCTCTAATTTATGCAGTGATGGCTGTGTATTTGTAACACATTCAACAGGAGACTTAGTTGCACGCCATATTATTGATAATCAAGAAAACTGGTTAGAAAACGAAGGCTTAGAGCCGCTTAATATTGTTGCTACGTTTGATTTAGCAGGCGCGGGTGGTGGAAGTGAGCTGGCTGACGTAGCTGTTAGTGCTTTAACTGGCGCATCATGGAACTTTGCGGTCGATGCAGCACTCAAATGGTGGCTAGGAAGTGATGTAACCGAGGCCGTTGGTGTATTACACGATTTAAAAGTGAATAATGCACGTAAAATATCTCCATTTCCTGATGCACGTACGCCACGTTTACGCTTTGTTGCCGATGGAAATGCATATTTGGGTTTAACGGGTGGTTTTTTAAAAGGCAATGATGATTCGGTTGTTGCATCGCACTCTTCATGTGGTGCCAGTTCGGCTGGCTCGTTTGGAAGTTGTAGCAGCAGTATTGATACAAATGGCCATTTAAAATCGCAAGGTGATGCAGTAAGTAGCTTTATGCCAAACCATTATCCAATGATGATGAGTGACAGTTATAGCCATAACGAAATACATAACGCGCAGCGAAAAGGTAATGTAACAATAGCCATGAATAACGTAAATGTGGAAGGTGACACTGTAGGTTTTAATACGTTTGATAAAACTACAGGTAGTTGGTTTTGGAAAAAACAATATCGTTATATTAAGGATTCAAATAATTTAAGCGCATCAGCACTTATTTATAATGTGATTCCATAACATACAAGGCGTGTAGTTAAAAACTATACGCCTTATAAAAGATTGAAATATAAAAATGAAAAAATTTTATGTCGTTGCTTTAATTATTAGCACTATTTTATTCTCGCTATGGTTTACAGGTAAAAATGATGCTCATAAAGTTGCTGAGCCAATAACACCTCAGGTTAAACACAGAGCGAGCGTAGCTGATTTATCGCCAGTAAAAGTGATCCCTATAGATGTACCTACAGCAAAAAAAACACAATCAAAAAAACAAATCGCGTTTAATGAAGACTTAACAAAAGCAGCGCAGCAAGTGGTTATGCAATATGAAAGTGCACTTAAATTTCCTCCTTATTCTCAGCCATTGAGTCCATTAGATGAAGATCGATTAAAGCCAAATCAATTCTACCCGGTATCGAGCCCTATTGATGAAAGTGGCGATGCTTTAACGTTAAGTCTTAAGCAATATCGTTTTGTATACCCAGAAGAAATAACAATAAAGATAAGCGCTCAAGGGCTTGGAAAAGTGGTCGTTGAGCTTGCAAATACAGATACAAAAGAAGTGTTAAATACCCATACAGGCAATGCGCGTGACGGTGAAGCAATTATAACATTTGAAGAGGATGAAGATTACCCTCGTAGCTTACAAGTGTTTGTAGAGGGTGATGTTGCCGGTAAAAAAGTTCCCGTAGTTGCACAAATTCAATATATGCCGCCTAGTGCAACTTTAACAGGTTTTGAAACTGCTTATGCACAAAACGAAAACATGATTTTGCCAGCTAACATAGCGGTAGTAAAAAGTGGTTTGTATCGTGTTAGGGCTAATTTATACAGTGGCGATACACCACTTGCTCATTTAGTATCTAAAGAGCGGTTAGCACAAGGAAGCCAAACACTTAATTTGAAAGCCCACTGGTCGGTATTACCACAAGGCATTACAGATATGCGCTTAAGCGACTTTGTTATTGAGAGAATGTCGCCAAGCCCAGGTGAGCGAAACAGCTTTGGGAATAGTGAAATAAGTCATTTTGATATTAACGATTTTTCGTACGATAGCTTGCAGCAATTACCATATCAGGCTAATGCACAAGAAAAGTTAAGTTTGGAATTTTTACAAGGCTTAGCTGAGAGTTAAAAATAGAACGCAATGCTGAATTGGTAAATTTAAGGGGGTTGTACATAAATACAACCCCCTTAAATTTGTTAGCTTAGATTTATAGTAACTACACTTGGCGCTTCTTGTTCATCAAGCTCATTAGCAACAGGCACTTTAGGAATATCTGGTTTATCAAGGGCTATATCGCCACCATCAATTACTTCACCTGTTTGTAAGTTTTTAAAATCAAACAAGTCGGCGTCAGCTAAATGTGAAGGCACTATGTTTTGCATTGCTGTAAAAATGCTTTCAATACGACCTGGGTGCTCCGCATCCCATTTAGCGAGCATTGTTTTTGTATGTTTACGCTGTAAGTTTTCTTGCGAGCCACATAGGTTACACGGAATGATAGGGTAACCTTGTACAAATGCGTATTGGCTTATGTCGCTTTCTTTACAGTATGCAAGTGGGCGAATAACCATATGCTCGCCGTTATCACTCATTAATTTAGCCGGCATACTTTTTAGCTTTCCGCCGTAAAACATATTTAAAAACAATGTTTCAATCATGTCGTCACGGTGATGCCCAAGGGCTATTTTAGTAGCGCCTAGCTCTTTTGCTGTGCGGTATAAAATACCACGACGTAAGCGTGAGCAAAGTGAACACGTTGTTTTACCTTCAGGGATAATATCGGTAACAATACTGTAAGTATCTTCTTCTACAATTTTGTATTCAACATTTAATTTATCAAGATACTGGGGTAAAACATGCTCAGGAAAATCAGGTTGTTTTTGATCAAGATTTACAACAACTAGGTCAAACTTTATAGGTGCTACACGTTTTAAATGTTGAAGCATTTCAAGCATTGTGTAGCTATCTTTGCCGCCAGAAAGACATACCATTATACGGTCACCCTCTTCAATCATATTGAAGTCCATAACGGCTTGACCAGTTTGGCGACGTAAACGCTTTTGCAGCTTATTTAAGTTAAATTGAGCTTTAGCTTGATCTGAGTGTGACAATTACGCCCCCTAGTAAAACAATACAGCAAAGTTATTTGCTAAAAATAAAGGGGCGTATTATACCCAAACCACCTGAATATGCGAGTTTAGGATGTAATTAAAATTGATTTAAACATGCCTTATTAACACGTAAAAATAACTCGCTTATAACTTGTACATAAGGCTTAAAATTAATCCTTTGCCATAGGGCTCACGTAACCATCGGGTTTGAGTGCCAGTACATCACAGTCTAGGCTATCAATTACATGCTCTGCTGTATTACCTACAAGAGCGGCACTTAAGCCCGTGCGACCTACGGTACCAATAACAACTAATTCGCTATTTAACCGCTTCGCTACATCAGGGATTACATCCTCTGGCAGGCCTTCTTCAATAAAACATTGCTCTGGGTTTAAATTAAACTCTGCAGCAAGTGCATTGGTTGATTCATGATGATGCTTTTTAACTGATTCGTTATAAAGTCCTGGGTTAAACTCAGGAATTTCGATGGCAATATTAATAGGAGTTGCAGGGTAGGCATTAACTAAATTAAGTTTTGCGTTGGCAAGTTCACATAAATATTGTGCGTCTTTAATAACGCGTTTATTAAGTGCTACATGTTCTTCGTTTTCACTAACCGCATTTACAGCAGCTAAAATATTACCGTTTGCTGGCCATGCCATTTCTTTTACAAATAATACCGGAGCTGGGCATTTGCGTACTAAGTGCCAATCGGTCGGGGTAAAAATAACTGATTTAAGTGCACCATGTTGATGTGTGCCTTTAATTACTAAATCGTACTTTTCATCAATTACAGTATCGATTATGGCTTCGTAAGGACGATTATGCCAAACCACTTGGGTTTCAATATTTATATCTTTGTAAGGGGAAACTAAATCGTTTAGCCATAGCTGGCGATCTTTTAGTACGGCATCGCGCATTGCTTCGCGTTCATCGCCAGATAGCATTGTCGTCATTTCGTAAGAGAAGTCGTAAACCGTCATAAAGGCGGTAATACTTGCGCCAGATTTTTTAGCTAAATCTATTGAACGTGCTAAACCGTGTTGATCATCTTTGGTGGGGTCAATAACCGCAATAATGCGTTTAATAGTGTTCATATGCTACTCCATTTACCTAACGGGTGTACATTTAGTGTAACGTAAATATAAAACAGTTAAAGGGGTAGCATATAAATTGTTGTTCTAAATCAAACTATTTAATTTAGCGAGGCTTAACTATCGCCGCTGTTTTAGCCAAGGCATCATTATCTAAAATTGTAATAAATTTACCCTCTACTTTAATTAAGTCAGCTTTTTGAAAACGACTTAATAAACGACTAATCGTTTCTACAGTTAGACCTAAGTAATTACCAATTTCGCCACGAGTCATTGTAAATCTAAATTCTTTACGCGAAAAACCACGCTCACCAAAACGCTCCGACAAGTTATAAATAAAACTAGCTAAGCGTTCCTCTGCTGATTTTTTATTGAGTAATAGCAGCATTTCTTGATCGTATGTAATTTCACTGCTCATTAAGCGCATTATTTGTTGGCGAAGTTTAGGTAATTTTCCTGATAGTTCATCAAGAGTATCGAATGGGATTTCACATACCATTGACGTTTCAAGTGCTTGCGAAAAACTAGGATGAGTCATTTTACTTATTGCGTCAAAACCAACTAGGTCGCCCGCTAAATGAAAGCCGGTAATTTGCTCATCACCTCGCTCCGATAACGTGTACGATTTGAATGAGCCAGAACGAACTGCATAAATAGCGTGTAAAGGTGCACCTGATTCGAATAGGTAATCACCTTTATGTAGCGGTTTTTTTCGCTCAATGATTTCGTCAAGTCTATCCATTTCTTGGCCATTAAGTGAAAATGGCAAACACAATTGACTAATACTGCAGTTATTACAGCTAATAGCACAATTACCTTTAGTGCGGCTTTGAGAGAAATCCATAATTTAATCCGTTTAAATTTTTATACATTGCTGCAAAAATAATATTTAGAGGTTAACACGTCCTGAAGATTAATGTACCAGCTTGTCTGTTGCAATAATCAATAAGTAAATACCGTACCAAATTATAACACTGCCTAATACAATTCGGGTCCATGGATGGTTAATAATAGTATTTAGTTTTTGAGCGGTAACGCCTAATGTGATCATCGCGGGAAAAGTACCCAAAGCAAAGCAAAACATAACTAAAGCACCGTCTAACGCACTTGGGCTAGTCATCGCCCATGTAAGCGCTGAATATACTAAACCACAAGGCAGCCAGCCCCACAAAGCACCGTAACCTAAGGCTTTAAAAGGAGAGTTAATAGGCATTAAATATTTATTTAGCTTAACAATGTGTTGCCACACCAAGGTTTTACCAATTTTCTCTAACCATTGCAAAGTAGGGCCCAAGCGCATTATATACACGCCAACGAGGAGCATAAAAATAGCTGCAATGAACGAAAGTACTAAAGAGAAGGAGGTGTTTTGCCTTGCAAATTGGCTGCTAATACCAGCAACAAGTGCGCCTGCAGCCATATAGCTCAGTGCGCGTCCAATATTATAAGCAAATGAATAGGTAAATGTTTTACGCTTGTCACTTGCCAGTTGTAATGAGCTTGCAATACCACCACACATAGCAATGCAATGACCGCTACCGATTAGTCCCATTAAAAATGCGCTGGTATAAAGAGGGTCAATCATTACTTTTGTTATGTTGCTCTTTGTCATCTTCAAACAAAATACTATGACCTTGCTTGTTTAAATCTGAAAACTGCTCGCTTTTTACAGCCCAAAAGAAAACACCAATAGCAATAATGACGAACAAAATGGCGATAGGGATCAAAATGTAAATTATGCTCATAACTTTAATAGCCTTAGTGAATTACTAATCACAATAATCGAGCTGGCAGACATGCCAATAACAGCCATCCAAGGAGCAACTAAGCCCAACGCTGCCAGTGGTAATATTGAAGCATTATACAATAAAGACAGCGCAAGATTTTGCTTAATAATACGTCTGGTTTGTTTTGCTACATTAAGTAAGTGACCAATGGAGGCTAAATCGCTATTAAGAAGCACTACATCGGCGCTATTTTTTGATATGTCTGCACCGGTTTCCATAGCAATAGATAAGTGCGCACTGGCAAATACCGGGCTGTCGTTTACACCATCACCTACCATTGCAACCACTTCGTTTTGTGAAGACCATTGCTCAACGGCGGTTTGTTTATCTTGTGGAGAACATCCAAATTGCACACTTTCAAGTTTAAGTTGCTTAGCTACTTTTTGCCCAGCATCTGACGCGTCACCGGTTAACATGTGACAGGTTAAGTTTTGCGATTGAAGTGAGTCTATGAGCTTTTTAGCATCGCTTTTTACTTTATCAACAAAGTAAAAGCGTGCAACAACTTGCTCATTTATATACAAGCTCGCTTGTGCATTCGATTTTTTGCTATTAAACCAACCACTTTTACCAATTGCGTAATGATTAGTTGCATCTTGTGCGCTAATTCCCAGCCCTGGATGTACTTCAACGTTATTAAGACTGCGGTGAGCTGGCGTAAACTCATCAAATGCACTGGCGATAGGGTGTTCAGAATAACGCTCTAGCATGGCTGCTATATCTAGCACTTGCGCTTTTGTATATTGTTTATCGATTATATCTACTTCATCAAGGCTAAATTTACCTTGCGTAAGTGTGCCTGTTTTATCAAATGCAAATAAAGTAATTTGTGAGAGCGTTTCGAGCACATGCGCTTGTTTTATTAATACGCCTTTGCGGGTAAGCGTTGCCACTGCACATGTGAGCGCGGTAGGTATGGCTAAACTCAGGGCACACGGGCAGGTAGCAACTAAAACCGAAATAGTGATCCAAAATGCGTGTTCAGGATCAATTTGGTACCAACCAATAGCTGTAAGTGAAGCAAATATAAGCAGGCACGCTATAAACCATTGCGCAACTTTATCTGTAATTTCAACCAGTTTAGGGCGCTTGGTTAATGCGTTGTGTTGTAAGCGTATAATTTGATTCAAAAGCGTATTTTGGCCAATTTTATTAATTTTTATTTCAATAACGCCGTCGTGGTTAACGCAGCCGGCGTAGACATTGTGGCCAATAAATTTAGTTACTGGTTGATGTTCGCCGGTCATCATTGACTCATCAACCGTGGTTTTGCCTTTAATGAGTTCGCCATCGGCAGGAATTGTCTCACCTGCTTTAATAAGTACTACGTCATTAAGTTTTAGTTTTTTAGCCGCTATTATAAGCTCTTCGCCACTTTCGTTAATGGTGCGGGCTGTTAATGGTAATAACTTTTGTAAATTGGCAGTAAACTCGCTCGCTTTTAAACGCGCTCTAAACTCAAGATATTTACCTAATAACAGTAAAAAGGTAAACATGCATACAGATTCAAAATACACTTCGCCGACTTGCATAAATGTGGCGTAACAACTTGCACCAAATGCGCCAAAAATAGCCAGTGATACGGGTAAATCCATATTGAGCTGTTTTGCTTTTAAGCCATTTATAGCATTGGTTAAAAAGGGCAGTGCGCTATATAAAATAACCGGGGAGGCCAGTACCAAGCTGATCCATCTAAAATACTGCTCAAAGTTACTGTCCATGCCTGAAAACATGCCAAAGTACATGGCGAACGCAAACATCATTACTTGCATGGTCATTAAGCCTGCAACACCTAAGCGGCGAATATAGGCTTTGGCAGTTTGTTGCTTTTGCTTAGCTTCAATATCTGATTGAAACGGGTAGGCTTTGTAGCCAATTTTAGCTAGGGAAGTAATAACTTCACTCAATGGGGTGGTGGTTTTGTCCCATTGAATCATCGCGCGGTTGGTCGATGTATTTACATCAACACGTTTTACTGTGTTTAAGTTTAAGAGTTGTTTTTCTATAAGCCATGCACAAGCGGCACAGGTTATACCTTCAACGCTCAATAATACCTCTGAGATATTATCGTTAGTGGCTATAAATTCGTCTTGAATGTCTTCGTTGTCATAACTTTTTATAAATGCGAGTTGCTCAGGTACCAGCTGTTCGACCTTTCCAGCACGAACCGTTCGGTATTTATAATAATCGGTCATACCTTGATCAACAATATTTTGCGCAACAGCTTGGCAGCCAATGCAACACATTGGCTGAGCTTTATCGTCAATTATAACGTTTGCGCTAAATCCGTTTGGCACACTTTCAAGGCAATGAAAGCAAGAGTTAGACATAGTTATTACTACTTATAATTAGGAGTAACTAAAACGGTTTGTTCAGTTGGTAACGTTATATTTTCTTTCATTTTCCAACTGCCATCGATTGGCTCAATAAAGACTGAGTAGGCGCCTTGTGTATACTCATTAAGTAATGCAGTAAATTCCTGATTGGCATTAGGAGTAAGTGTTGCTTCAAAGTCATGCGCTTTAATGGTGCGATGATAAAACGAGAGCTTTAATACATGCACGTTACTGCTGTCGCCTTTTGTAAACTTAAAGCTTACGCGGTCGTTGGTTACATTTAATTCGCCATGTAAATAAAGTGCTTTTGCTTTTTCAAACTTAGTCAGTTCTAAGTTTATTGCTTTACCTTTTTTGTAGTAGTCGTCAACAACCATATCTGGACCGTTACCTATTGCCGTAATAAATAAGCTAATACAGCCAATAATGGCAACTAACGGAAAAAAGATTAAAAACCAAGGCCAAAAATTTTTATACCACGGAGTAGGTTGCATAGTGTCTCTAAAATTAGTTTAGGAAGCGTTATTTTATAGGAATTATACGTAAAAGACTAAAAAAAAGCCTCACAGTGGAGGCTTTTTTGATCTGGATTAATCTATTGAATTAAATAAATTAATTTATAAACATTTTATTAACCGCGTGCTTATTTATCTTGCGATAAACTGTAAACATAGGCAGTTAATAAGTGAATCTTATCTTCACCTAAAATGTCTTTCCATGCAGGCATTACACCGGCACGGCCGTGGTTAAGCGTTTCTTCAACAGCACGTTGAGAACTACCATATAACCAAATGTTATCAGTCAGGTTAGGCGCGCCAAATGGTAGGTTATGTGCAACCGACCCTTTACCGTCAGCACCATGACATGCGGCACACATTGCAAACTTAGCGGCACCTGCGTCTGCGTCTTTTTGGTTAACAGTACGACCAGAAAGGCTCAGCACATGTGCTGTCATTTCTTTAACGCCTTGTTCGCCAAGAGCAGGACCCCAAGCTGGCATTGCTGCAATACGACCATAAAGAAGTGTTTCTTTAATTTTGTCAGGTGTTCCGCCATATAACCAATCTTTATCAGTTAGGTTAGGGAAGCCAGTACCACCACGTGCATCAGAGCCATGGCATTGCGCGCAGTTTTGTGAGAATAAACGCTGACCAATTTCAATGGCGACTTGGCCATCTGTTTGCTCATGTTTATTATCATTATCAAGTGCTATTTGCTGCGCTGCATCACCTTCAAATTTAGAACTAACTAAATCTAAAACGGGTACTTGTGCAAGTTTATTAAAAATAGGACCAAAGCGCTCTTCTGCAGCTTCGTACTCTTTATCAAGTTTTACAAAGCGACCATCCGCTTTTGCCTCTGCAACTGCTTTTTTAGATTCAGCTAAAGACGTAATACCTTGGTTAGAGCTAGTCCATTTACCAAAACCTTCCCAGTTACCTAAACCTGGGAAAGCTGCAAGGTAATATACCGACCAAACAAAAGTTGCGAAAAACATGTAAGTCCACCATTTTGGTAGTGGATTATTTAGCTCTTCAATGCCGTCAAATTCATGTCCACAGCTTTCACCTTCTTCTACGCCTGCATAGTTTTTTAAGTTCCAAACTAATAAGCCAAAGATGATGCATAAGCATGCAAGGGTTAATACAATAACCCAAATACTCCAAAAGCTAGTCATTTTTCAGACTCCTTTTCCTCGTTAGAGAGCGTGTTGTCATGTTTTTTTTCATCTTCAAAAATTGCATTAGCTGCGCTGTCAAAACGAGTTTTGCTTCGCTTGCTATATGCCCATGCAACAATCACAATAAACAATACTAAAATTACCAGAGTCAAAATACCTCTGTATGTTCCGTAATCCATAATTTTTTACTTCAAGTGGGTACCAAGTTGCTGTAAATACGCGATGAGAGCTTGGATTTCTGTTGCGCCTTTGCCATCATTCATAGCATTAACTTTATCAACATCTGCTTGAAGCTCTGCATCATCGCCATAACCTAACCCCGGATGTTTTGGGTTTTCTGGGTTAATAGCAAAAGTATCACGGAAAAGTTGTAGTTTTTTCAGAGTAAGGCTTGTATCAACCGTATTCTCTGCTAACCAAGGAAAGCCTGGCATGTTTGACTCAGGAACCACAGCACGTGGATCAACTAAGTGAGCATAATGCCAATCGTCCGAGTAGCGCTTACCAACACGAGCCAAGTCAGGACCAGTACGTTTAGAACCCCATAAAAACGGATGATCCCATACTGATTCGCCTGCTACAGAGTAGTGACCATAACGCTCAACTTCATCACGAAAAGGACGAATCATTTGTGAGTGACAGTTAGAACAACCTTCACGTACGTAAAGGTCGCGGCCTTCCATTTCTAAAGCGTTAAGAGGGCGTAAACCCTCCACTGGTTTAGTTGTATCGTCTTGAAACATTAGCGGAGTGATCTCAACTAACGCGCCGAAGCTAATAGCAAAAACAGTCAGAATAGCCATAAGGCCAACGTTCTTTTCTACTATTTCATGTTTGTTTTGTGAATTTTTCTTGCTCATCATCTCACTCCGTTATGCTAATTGTGCTTGCGCGTCTAGTTTCAGAGATTCTTTCTCAGCTGAAATAGTGCGGTAAACGTTATAAGCCATAACTAACATACCCGTTACGATGAATACACCGCCTACAAAGCGCATGATATAGAAAGGATGCGACGCTTCTAAAGACTGCACAAAGCTGTACATTAATGTACCGTCAGCATTCACTGCACGCCACATTAGACCTTGCATTACACCTGAAATCCACATTGCAACAATGTATAAAACAACACCTACAGTGTGTAACCAGAAGTGGGTATTAACTAATTTAACGCTATACATACGACCTTGCGCGAATAACGCAGGAATTAAGTGGTAAATAGCACCAATTGAAATCATAGCAACCCAACCTAGTGCACCTGAGTGTACGTGGCCGATTGTCCAATCTGTGTAGTGAGATAACGCATTTACAGATTTAATTGCCATCATTGGACCTTCAAACGTAGACATACCGTAGAAAGACAATGAAACAACTAAGAAGCGTAGTACTGGATCAGTACGTAGTTTATGCCACGCGCCAGATAGCGTCATAATACCGTTAATCATACCACCCCAAGACGGTACGAATAGGATAATAGACATAACCATACCTAAACTTTGCGTCCAATCAGGAAGCGCCGTGTAGTGAAGGTGATGAGGACCAGCCCAGATATATAATGAAATTAGAGCCCAAAAGTGAACTACCGATAAACGGTATGAGTACACTGGACGACCTGCTTGTTTAGGTACAAAGTAATACATCATACCCAAGAAACCAGCAGTAAGTAGGAAACCTACAGCGTTATGACCGTACCACCACTGAACCATCGCATCTACGGCACCTGCATAGATTGAATATGATTTAGTTAACGACACAGGCACTGCCATGCTGTTTACAATGTGTAGTACTGCAACAGTAATAATAAAGCCAGCATAGAACCAGTTAGCAACATAAATGTGCGACACTTTACGCTTGATTAAAGTACCAAAGAATACAATAGCGTAAACAATCCAAACCACAGCGATTAAAATATCGATTGGCCATTCAAGTTCTGCGTATTCTTTTGAGCTAGTAATACCGAGTGGTAATGTAATTACTGCTAATACAATAACTAGCTGCCAGCCCCAAAAAGAAAAGGCGGCGAGTTTGTCTGAGAAAAGACGCGTTTGACAAGTACGTTGTACGACGTAATAAGACGTCGCAAAAAGTGCACTGGTACCAAATGCGAAAATTACTGCGTTCGTGTGTAACGGACGTAGTCGAGAGTAAGTTAACCATGGTGTATCAAAGTTAAGTGCTGGCCAAGCTAATTGGGCAGCAATCAGAACCCCAATACTCATGCCAACGATGCCCCAAATCACTGTCATAATAGCGAATTGGCGTACAACCTTATAGTTATACTCAGTTTGTGATGCTACTGTTTGGCTCATTTTCTGGCTTCCGCTGCAATAAATGCGTTTAGAAATGAATTACCCACCTTTAAAAGTGGGGCCTACTATTTTCTCAAGCGTGTTATCTAAAACTTTCAATACATGAAAGCTTCAGAAAATAAACTTGAGAAACCCTTATTTTTTGCGGGTGAAATGATAAATTTTTTGGCCTAAAAAAGATAGGTCAATTACATAAAATTATGACATCAATCAATGTTTGTGAGCTTGTTGTTTATTTTTTGATACAGTTTGTGCCTAATTTGGCTTAATAGTAACACTCGCACTTGTTATTTGCAGTCGCGATTATTAGTATTTGTTTTTCTTTAGTGCGAAATTGTTATGCTTATATATAGATTAAGTTTATTCACGGCGGTATTTTTTTTATTAACAGCATGTGATTTTTCCAAAAATACAGATGAAAAGTTTCTAGAAAATGCCACATGCACAGCCAATTTGCCTTGTACTTTTTCAAATGATGTTAAAGTATGGTTAAGCGAGAAAACTCTTTCTCCCGAAACTCCATTTACTATTTTTAGTGATTTGCCAACAAACCTTACAATTGAAGATGCCAAGCTTAAAGGCATTACTATGTATATGGGTTACATTCCTCAGCAATTTAAAAAACATAATGGCCTGTGGCAGAGTAATACCATGGTTGGCATTTGTTCTGAGCAAAATATGCTCTGGAATTTAGAGCTAACAGTCAAAGATAATACAACCTCTTTAATACAAACACTAAATTACTCTTTTTATGTAACGTATTAGGCTTAATACCTAACTTTCATGCAATCCATTTACCATTAGCAATTTGCATTGTTATCCATACGATTATTTAAGCGAGAAGATCACTAAAACTGCTATTTGAATCAAGTAGCCAATATAAGTTTTTATAATATGAAACTAATTCAATAAAGACACAGTTTTAATTGTGGCTGAACAAAAAGTCTAATCAAAAAAACCGCAAAGTAGTCAGATAAAGCTATTTAAGCACCAAACATGCGTAAATTCGGTTAGTAATTAACATTTAGTTTTGCGGTTTTAATAATTTGCTGTGATTAACTTGTTAATTTATCTGAATTTGGTACACAATTCGATTAATTACATTGAATTACAAAGTTGACCAGTTTGGTTTCAACTGTGTTATTTAAGTATCTTAAATTGTTTATGCTATTGATATTTAAATGTATTTATTCGTTAACAATGAAACAAGTTGTAACGTATGTCCCCAAAAGAGTTGTTCTATTTTGTTGGTTGATAAAAAGCGTACTGGCGTTAAGTTTTCGTTCAGTTAAAAGCGCCTAAGTTGCCCATCTGACTCACTATTCTTATAACAAGTGAGCATTACCAATAAAGGTAAACTTCAACAAGTAGGGTTCTTTCATGAAAAAATCAACTCTTGGCTTAGCTGTAATTGCAGCAATACCAATGTTCTCAAGTGTGCAAGTTTTAGCGGCTGACGAAGCAGCTACATCAATTGAAAAAATTCAGGTGACGGGCTCTCGTATTAACCGTACTGATATGGAAACAGCAAGCCCAATCACAGTTATCGGTGATGACTTCATTGCAAAAAGTGGTTTCACATCTGTTGCTGACATACTTTCTACTCAGCCATCAGCTGCTGGTATTAGCTTAGGCGCTTCAAGTAATAATGGTTCAGGTGGTTCTGCGACAGTTAACTTACGTGGTATGGGTTCGCAACGTACACTGGTATTATTAAATGGTCGTCGTATGGTTTCTTCAGGTACCGGCGCAGATTCTTCTGTTGATTTAAATACCATTCCTGTAGCAATGATCAAATCTATCGAAATCTTAAAAGACGGCGCGTCTGCAGTATATGGCTCTGATGCTATTGCTGGTGTTGTTAACATTATAACAAAGAAAGATTTTGAAGGTTCAGAGCTAAACGTTGAAGGAAGCCGCACTACAAAAGGTGATGGCAATAACTACGGTGTTAGTTTATTACACGGAATGAATATTGCCGATGGCAACTTAGTTGTTGGTGCTCAATACTCAAACCGTGGTGAAGTAATTCAGTCGGATCGTCGTTTTGTAGAGCCTGGCGAGTCTTCATTTATCCCTGAAGGAACACTGGGCGGCAGAACTTACCAGGGTAATGGTGTTTTTGCAGATAGAACTACTTCATACGACTTCACAACATCAAGCTATGCTCAAACACCTAATGAGCTATACAGCTTATTTACTAGTTTTGACAAAGAGCTAGACTCAGACACTACATTTAATGTTGATTTGATGTATACACGTCGTGAATCTAATCAACAACTTGCACCACAACCAGCAAGTATTGATTTAAGTACTTCTAGCTTGGATTCAACTTACACAGATAGCTTCCGTGACGCAGATACAGGCGATCTTGCTGACTCTTTAGAGTACAGAAGAAGAATGGTTGATGCTGGTCCTCGTATTTATGAGCAAGAAACTGACACTTACCGTGTATCTGTTGCATTACAAGGTTTATTAGATAACGATGCAAGCTGGGATGTAAGTGCAACTTACGGTCGTAATGACTCAAAAGATAAAGTTCAAAACTCAATTAATGCAAGTCGAGTTGAAGAAAGCATTTATGCAAACCAAGCTCTTTGGTTCAGCGGTGATTCTTTAGATCGTAGCTTATTAACATCTAACGATTCAATTTATACTGAGTCAAACGAAGGTGGTAACGAGCAATTTATTCTTTCAGCTGGTTACAGCGCAGTAACAGAAAGTGATATTGGTTACGCAATCGGTGTAGAAAACCGCTTTGAAAGTGGTTACTACACACCAGATCTAATTACTCAGCTTGGTGAGAGCACAGCTGCACAACAAGATCCAACTGAAGGTGATTTCTCAGTACAGTCTATCTATTTTGAAACATCTATGCCGGTATTAGAGACTGTTACCCTTGAAGGTGCTGCTCGCTACGATAACTACTCTACCTTTGGTGGCGAAACAACGTGGAAACTTGGTGCAACGTGGAATGTAACTGAAGAGTTTATGGTTCGTTCTGTATTAGCTACTGGCTTTAGAGCACCAAACGTATCAGAACTGTTTGGTGGTAACTCAGGTTCGTACGATTACCTAGCTGATCCATGGGGCAACGAACAAGATGCTCAAATACTTGTAAACTACACAAGTGATAACGATCTTAAAGCCGAAGAAAGTCGCTCTTTCACTTTTGGTATGGTTTGGGAAGTAGCTGACGGTTTATCAACAACTCTAGATTACTGGAAGTTTGATATTACTAATGCGATTACTCGCTTAGATGTTCAAAACGAAATGAATAGCTGTTTTGCAGGTGACTCAGAATCATGTTCATCAGTAAACATTACACAATCTGGTGACTTATCTAACCTAAGTTCAGCACTAACTAACGTAGGTTCTCAAGAAACGTCAGGTGTTGATTGGAATATTAGCTACTCTGCAGATAACTACCGTATAAACCTTGATACAACTTATTTAATTAAGTTTGAAGAAGATGACATTAATTACACAGGTACTATTGATGGCAACATCGGTGGTTACTCTAAAATAAAGTCTAACCTTTCAGTTAATTACGATCTAACTGATTCATTAAATATCCTTTATAACGCAAGATTCCTTCGTGGAATGGATGGTGACTACTACGGTGAAAACTTTAGTACTGACAACGTTATTTACCACGATATTTCAATGAGCTACAACTTGAATGATGCATTACGATTTACTGGTGGCATGAACAACATTTTCGATAAAGAGCCTGAGAAAGTATTAGGTGGTAACGATATGGGTACTGTTCCAGAAGTTTATGATGTAATTGGTTCACGTGTTTTTGCAAGTGTAAACTACAAGTTTTAACTAGCACATTAATCGTATTAAGGCTCAGTATTTACTGAGCCTTTTTTATTGAACAAAACAAAGGAGACAAGTACACTAAAAAGATATTTTAGAAGGAGAACTGATTGTTAAAACAAGATGAAAACTTATCTTTTGTCATTGAACCAGAGCTAACTCCTCGTTCTGAACAGCGCATAGATCTGTATTTTTCTATCCCTAATGAAATGGGGATTAATCCGCAAACGCTTACCGAAGAATCTTACTTTAATAACCACTTTAAATCACATTTAGCATACAACGCTAACAATATACACTTGCCATTAGTACGAAGCCGTTTTGTTAGTAAAAACAAAGGTGAGCAGCAAGATTACCGTCAAAACCTTAATTTATTTTGTTACCAAGTGCGTTTAGCCCTTGATGCCGACATTAAAGACGCGTTAAAAATTGATGAAGCAGAAGACTTTTATAAACGCGCTAACGAAGTATATGAACAAAGTGAAGGGCTTTTAAAAAAGCTGCGTCGCTACACACCAGATGACGAAAAACTACTTCCATTTTTTACCAATGCTGACAACTATTTAAGTTGGCATGTTGAGCAATCATTTTTAAAGCTTTTAGATGAAGGCCCACGTAGTAGCGATTATGCAAAAGAGCGTAACGATTTACTGCAGTTTTGTAAAAACGAAAATACGTACCGAGCAGAGAAAAGCTACAATTCTGAAACCACCATGCAAGACGCAAATCGAATAACAAATAAAATGCGCTTGTTACAACGTTTAATTGAGCATGGCGTTATATTACAGCGCCAAACGCGTTTTCTTAACAGCTACCTTAAACGATTAGTTAAAGGCACTGTAACAGCTGTTATCATGGCATTTGTGATGGTTGTGATACTTAATGCCCGCTCAACGTTTACTGAAGTCACCGCGACGCTTATTTTAATTTTGGGGGTCATTTACGGACTACGTGAAATATTTAAAGAAGACATTACACGTATGATCTGGCGAGCTATTGTACAAGGGCGACCTAAGTGGCGATTTAGTTTTAAAAATAGTATTACCAAAGACAAAATAGCGAGTCAGCTAATTTGGCTTGAATACACACGCTTTAAAAAAATACCTAAAGAAGTTAGATCTATTTTTTCAAAGCGTCGTCAGCAAAATAAACAAGCCGCGCAGTGGTTACACTTTGCAAGTGAGACACGTGTTAGTGCCAAAGAATTTTTACCCGGTTACGATACACTGCAACAAACACTGCAATTTAGTCTTGCACCATTTGCGCGTTATTTAAAGCGTGGTGAAGGGAAGTTATATCATTTAGATAGTAATAAAATTTCTAAGCAGGCGGTTGAACGGCGTTATCAATTAAACATGGTGCTTGTGCTAACTGAGGAAGATAGAACACTCTACCAACGCTATAAAATAACGTTAAATCGTAGTAAAATCGTTAATATTGAGCTTATCTACTCCAAAAAATGAATTTTAGTAATTAAAAAAGGGACTGATAAAATCAGTCCCTTTTTTAAATTTATTTATTAGCTAAACCATGTTTACTATATAAAGTTACTTTGTTTGATACTAGCGTGATCTCGATATTTTTTGCTTCGTCGCCCCACACACAATTAGTATGCAGTGTTTTTTCAACACAATTATCTGCACTTCCCAAAATGGTTTCAACTTCAGTCTTATCCATACCTACTTTGATTTTTTCGTAACTCTCAAGACTTACCTTAGAACAAGCCGCAAGGCTTAATGTAGCTGCGATGATAAGGAGTTTTTTCATTGTTATATCCTACTTAGTATTAATGTTTGAATTTTCTGATTTGGACGATCATGCCCATTCGTGGGTGGTCAAAGTAATGTACTTCACCACTTATTACACGTCTAAACTGAGAAAAGCGGGCTGACTCTATATCGCCATTTTCTAGTTTTTGGCTAATATCAAAATTAGCTGTAATGTATAAATAATGTCGTAAGTGTATTTTAAATAAACCGTCTAGTTCCCATTCTGCTTTTGATTGGTTTGGGTCGTTAAATAGTTCAGGTTGTGAATTTAATAAACTTATAAAATCAGGATTTGAATAGCTAGGGGTTACGTTGGAATCACTTTTAAGGTGTTTACCTGCTATTAAATGCATACTTGGAGCACGCGATTTACTTGCGCCTTCAAAGCGCCAGCCAGTATGTAGAATAGGTGTTAATCCTTTGCGATCTAGCTGTCGGTACTGCGCTTTAAATTGCAGTTGTTCTGGCGCTAATAAATAAGTTTGCTGCATATCATCTTTAGCAGGTGCTAGAGGTGTTATAGGTAGCTCATCGTAGCTTTGTAGGTAGTTTGTACTGTCACCGCATACACCCGATTGCGGGTTTGAATTAACTAATGAGTCGGTAAAAGAGCGTTTTTGAAAACGCTCATCACCATCTATACAGGCTTGCATTGCTTGCTCTGTATAAAGAGGGGTCATTAAATCTAGAGAGTTTTTATCCTCAATAGCTTTGTGCTTAAGTGTAAAATCTTCTTGCAAATACGGAGCAGGGCGCTGCTTAAATACAAGCACCTCAACCTCAAACCAGCGTTCTGCAAATGCAGTGCTGCTAAACAAGCAGCATAAAATAACTAGCGATTTTTTTAGCAACATTAATGGCTAACCTTTTTTTCGAAATCTGCAATCATTGCAGTGACCATTTTTAAGCGTTCGCGAGCGTTAGCTTCACTAATTGCAAAGCGCAGTTTATTTGCGCCATCCATTTTGTACACCTTAGGCGCACTTTGTATCAAACCAATGATGAAGCTAGGGTTAACCTTAGTATCTTGGCTAAACTCAAAGTAACCACCTTTTGGATTTGCCTCAATTTTTGTTATCCCTAAATTACTTGCCTGCATTTTTAATAGTTGTAGGCTAAATAGGTTTTTAGCGGCATCAGGCAGTAAACCAAAGCGGTCTATAAGTTCTACCTGTAGTTCATCCATATCATCAAGGTTAGCACAACTAGCAACTCGCTTGTACATACCTAGGCGTGCATTAACATCGTGTATGTAATCATCAGGTAATAGTGCAGCCAGTTTTAAATCTACTTCGGTTTGTTTTTTAAGTAGATTTTCAAGCGTTGGCTCTTTTCCTTCACGTAGCGCATTTACGGCTTGCTCAAGCATTTCCATGTACAAACTAAAGCCGATTGTTTGCATTTGACCTGATTGATCGTCGCCAAGTAACTCACCGGCGCCACGAATTTCTAAATCGTGTGTAGCAAGGGCAAAACCCGCGCCTAAATCTTCCAACGATTCGATTGCTTGTAAGCGTTTACTCGCGTCTTTAGAGAGTGCTTTAGGGTCACCTGTGAGTAAATAGGCATACGCTTGATGATGGCTTCGACCAACTCGTCCACGTAATTGGTGTAATTGCGCAAGGCCAAGTTTATCTGCTCTATCCATAATAATGGTGTTGGCTGTCGGTACATCGATACCGGTCTCGATAATCGTGGTACATACCAGCACGTTGTATTTTTGATGATAAAAGTCAGTCATTATTTGCTCAAGCTCTTGCTCGCGCATTTGACCATGGGCTGAGGTGACGCTTGCTTCAGGTACCCATTCACTAATTTCTTGCGCAACACGGTCAATAGTTTCCACATTGTTATGCAAAAAGTAAACTTGGCCACCACGTTTAATTTCACGCAGTACAGCTTCGCGTATTAGTTCTACATCGCGTTGGCGTACAAAGGTTTTTACCGCTAAACGTTTAGCCGGTGGCGTTGCGATTATTGATAAATCGCGCATTCCGCTCATGGCCATGTTAAGTGTACGCGGTATTGGCGTTGCAGTTAGTGTGAGTATGTCTACATCGGCACGCAGAGCTTTAATTTTCTCTTTTTGGCGAACACCAAAGCGATGCTCTTCATCAACAATGAGTAAGCCTAAATCGTTAAATTTAATGTCTTGTTGAATAAGTTTATGTGTGCCAATAACTATATCGAGCTTACCGTTGGCCATTTTCTCAAGCGTGTCTTTTTGTTCTTTAGTAGAGTTGAAACGCGAAAGTACACCAACTTCAATAGGAAAATCAGCAAAACGGTCTTTAAAGTTTTCATAGTGTTGTTGAGCTAGCAAGGTGGTAGGCACTAAAATTGCCACTTGCTTATCATCGTTAACCGCTACAAAAGCAGCGCGCATGGCCACTTCTGTTTTACCAAAGCCCACGTCACCACACACTAAGCGGTCCATGGCTTGCTTTGATTGCATATCACCTAACACCGCTTCTATGGCGTTGCGCTGATCGTCAGTTTCTTCAAACGGGAAGCTATCGCTAAATTGGCGATATGCAGGGGCGTCTAGAGTAAACTTATTACCGGGTTTTGCTTGGCGCTGTGCATAAATGTCGAGTAATTCGGCGGCTACATCGCGAACTTTTTCAGCCGCACGTTTTTTTGCTTTTTCCCATGCATCTGAGCCAAGCTTATGCAGCGGGGCGCTAGCTTCTTCACCGCCAGAGTAACGGCTCAGCATATGCAATGCAGACACTGGCACGTAAAGTTTAGCTTCACTTGCGTAAGTAATCGTAACAAACTCAGTAATTACACCTGCGGCATCAATTGTTTGCAAACCTTGGTAACGGCCAACACCATGATCGAGATGCACAACAGGTTGGCCTTCTTTAAGCTCAGCTAAATTACGGATTAGCGCATCTTGGCTGGCTTCGTACTTGTGCTTGCGGCGTCTGCGTTGAGATACTTTAATACCTAGCAGTTCTTGCTCGGTAATAATAGAAAGGCTTGGTTTAGTACCAAGTACTACACTTTGTTCAAGCGGGCTTACTATTAAACCTACATCACTCGCGCTTTTTGTAAATTGTTCGAGTGTTTCAAATTCTTTAAATTTTAAACCGCTTGGTTTTAGAATGCTCAGTAATGATTCGCGACGACCATCGGATTCAACACTGAGTAATATGCGGCCTTTTTTCTTTTTTTGCTCTGCTACATAATTTATAAACGCGGCATAAGGTTCATGCTGCTTATGATCAATTCTAATCGCTGGTAGCTCGCTAACGCTTAAGTTTTTATTGCCCGCTTTAGTACCAAGCTTTGCAAGAGATAAACGAATACGTGCAAAATTGCCTAAATTAGAAAACAGCTCTTCAATAGGCTGATAAAGCGCATTGGGTTCAAGTAATGGACGAAGTGGGTCAACTCTGCGGTTCTCATAGCGTACATTTACATCGTGCCAAAAGGTGTCTGCCGCGTGCTCTAAATCACCCAGCTGCATAACAGTTGTCGTATCTGGCAAGTAGTCAAAAATAGTTGCTAGCTTTTCAAAAAACAACGGCATGTAGTATTCGATACCGGCAGGCCAGTTACCTTTGCTTACTTGCATGTATACAGAATCTTGCTGCGAGCTTGCACCAAATTTTTCGCGGTAGCTTATTCTAAAACGTTCAATATCAGCGTCGTTAGTAGGAAATTCATGCGCTGGAAGTAGCTCAATTTTATCTACTTTTTCATCAGAACGCTGCGTTTCTACATCAAATAAGCGAATTGTGTCGAGTTCGTCATCAAAAAAATCGAGTCTAAATGGATGCGGGCTGCCCATTGGATATAAGTCAACGATAGAGCCGCGTATAGCGTATTCGCCGTGCTCCATTACTTGTTGAACATTTAAATAACCGGCTTGTTCTAAGTTGTCACGAAAGTTATGTGTGTCTAGCTTGTCGCCCACTTTAAAATTTATTGTTGAACCGTAAATAAACGAGGCCGGGGCTGTGCGCAACATTAAGGTAGATACAGGCACAATTAACACACTTTGTTGTTCTTTTTTTAAGGTGTTTAAAGTGGCTAAACGGGCTGAAATAATATCTTGATGGGGAGAAAAGTGATCGTATGGCAGAGTTTCCCAATCAGGAAATACCATTACTGGGTTATCGGGTAATAAATATTCTAATTCTGTTTCAAGGCGCAGTGCGCTTGGTGTATCAGGCGTAACAATCAAGACTAAGTTGTCTTGTTGTTTAGCGCCTTCAGCAATGGCAATACTTAAACCACTTCCGCTTAGCTGGCCCCATTGAATTTTATCTTTTTGAGATTTTACCCAAGGCAAGGCTGCCCATTGCTCAAACGCCATTTATTACTCCATTTATAGTTGGCTCTTAGCAAGTAAGAGCCATCTTGAGTTAAGTTTACTTAGTCTCGGTATATTTTTGTTAGGTCTTTATAGTGATCAATTCGTCGGTCACGCAAGAACGGCCAGATACGTCTTACGTTTTCTGAGCGTTTTTGATCAATTTCAACCACTAAAATTTGCTCATCAGTATTATTAGCCTCAGCTAATAATTCACCTTGTGGGCCTGCAATGAACGAATTCCCCCAAAACGCAATACCATCGCTTTGCGCACTTGGGTCACTTTCATGACCTACGCGGTTACAGCTAATTACCGGTACACCATTGGCAACAGCATGGGCACGCTGACTAATAACCCACGCATCTTTTTGACGAGTTTGCTCAGCAATGTCGTCGTTAGGATCCCAACCAATAGCGGTTGGGTAAATTAACACTTCAGCGCCTGCCATTGCCATTAAGCGGGCAGCTTCAGGAAACCATTGATCCCAACATACTAGCACGCCTAATTTACCCACCGAGGTTTGAATAGGCTCAAAACCGATATCACCAGGGGTAAAGTAGAATTTTTCGTAAAAACCTGGATCATCAGGAATATGCATTTTGCGGTATTTACCCGCAATACTGCCATCTTGTTCTAATACAACCGCGGTGTTGTGATAAAGGCCCGTAGCGCGTTTTTCAAATAAAGAGGCCACAATAACAATGCTTAGCTCTTTAGCAAGCTCACCTAAGGCGTTACTGCTAGGGCCTGGAATGGTTTCGGCTAAATCAAATACGTCAACATTTTCGGTTTGGCAAAAATAGAGGCTTCGGTGTAGCTCTTGGAGTACAACCAGTTTTGCACCTTTTTGAGCGGCTTCACGAATGGCACTCATTGATTTTGCCATATTGTGCTGAGCGTTATCGGTATTGCTTTGTTGCACTAACGCAACGGTTAATTTTGCAGGGCTTGTCATTGTGCTGCTCCAGCTAAAAATCCACGAGGTAATTGCATTGTAATACAGTGCAGGCTGCCAAATTGTTCAATAATTGGTTGGCAATTAACGCCAATAATAGTGTGTTGTGGGTATGCTTTTTGAACTTGTGCTAGAGCACGTTCATCATTGGCATCATTATACGTTGGCACAAGCACAGCATTATTAATAATTAAGTAGTTAGCGTAGGTAGCCGGTAAGCGTGTTTGCTCATCGTCATACGCGGCTTTTGGCCACGGTAACTCAATTAAGTTATATGGGGTGTTATCGGCAGTTTTAAAGGCTTTTAGTTGTTTTTCCATTGCATCAAGTGCGCTAAAGTGCTCATCAGTTTTATCGTCACACTGCACATATACAAGGGTATTATTTGGAGCAAAGCGCACTAAGGTATCAATGTGGCTGTCGGTGTCATCACCCGCTAAATAGCCATGATCAACCCATAAAAAACGTGTTGCTCCCAAGTGCTCTTTTAAAAGTATTTCTATGTCAGCAGGGTTTAAATCTGGGTTACGGTTTTTGTTAAGCAAACATTCGCTGGTTGTTAGCAACACACCATGCTCGTTTATTTCAATACCGCCACCTTCAAGTACCATATCGAGCGCTTGATATTGGTTGTTTGTGCTACTTAGCTCTTTTACCAAAGTACGATTAATTTGATTGTCTAATGCGCTTTCAAATTTATTGCCCCAACCATTGAAAGTAAAATCGTATACTTTTAACTGCTCTGGTGAATCAATAGCGGCGCAAGTAAGCGGACCATGATCGCGCGCCCAGGTATCGTTGGTAGGCGTTACTACAAAATGAACACGATTAAGAGAGATGTTAGCGCTATTTAGCAATGCTGTAATATGCATTTTTAAGGCACTGTTATGCGCCACAATAACAAGCTGTTGCTGCGTTGTTATATGCTTAGCAAGCTCAATATATACAGGTTCTACACGTGCTAAATTATCAGCCCAATCTGTGTCTTTATGAGGCCATGTAAGCATAACAGCGTCTTGCTCGGCCCATTCTGGTAAAAGTCTAAAGTTCATGAATTTTATATACTAATTAAGATGACGCTAGTTTAGCATTTTACATAAAGATGTCAGCTAATTATCACTGTTTAGATCGGCTTGGTTTTGATCAAGTTCTTGACGTTTTTTAAGTTGGCGGGTTTGAGCATGTAAACTTGCTCTAACAATAAGTTCTTGGTCAGTGGTTCTAATTGCGGTAAAGAGCATGGTGTATTGATAATGCTCGCTATCTTGTTTTTCTACTGCCACAACTTCGGTGTAACAATAAACCGCAGAGGCTTCGTGGTGCAAAAACAGTTTTGTTCTAAACGCTTGGCCAATTGAGTGTACTTCGGGTGATGTAAAGCGAATACCGCCACCGCCGTAGCTATCACATTGTATTGCATTATCTTGGGCTTGTTCTGAGGCCAAAATATGGCTCATTATTAAATCTATTTTACGTGACTGCGCTTGTAAAAATGTAGCTAGCTCTTGTGCTATATCGCCCAAGTTACGCAGTGGTCGTAACGAGCTTTGCTCAAGTTCACTTACTTCATTTGCTAATCTAAATAGTGGGGGGATATCGTCTTCTAGCTCAAGCTGCGATTTAGGAACTTGTCCGTTCGATACGGCGAATAAATTCACTCTTATACTTTCATTAATTTGAAAGTACTGTTCAAACTCACCTAATCTTTCACTATTCATTATGTTCTCCACCACGTATTTATTTAATAGTAGCGTTGTGAGTACTAAATTGCTAGCAGATAAAATAACTCATAGTGGGCTAAATGCTTTGTTTACATTCAATTTTTAACATACTGATTATGAAAATAAATACACTAAGACATATTTAGGGGTAGTTATAAAAAAGCGGCCAATGTCATCCTAACATTGGCCGCTTGGGTATTGATTCATCAGCGCATACTTATTTAAGTAGAGCGGCTAATTCATGTAAATCTTTCACAACGTGATCTGGTTTTTTAGCTAATGGGTAAAGTGCTTTACCTGGGCGTGCAATGAAAGTGGTTTGTAAGCCTGCTTCTTTTGCGCCAGCAACATCCCAGCCATGGGCTGCAACCATCATAGCTTCATTTGGTGCTACATTTAGCTTTTTAAGTACCCATTCATAAGCACGTAAGTCTGGTTTGTAAATTTTAATATCTTCAATGCTGTAACGTGCATCAAAGTAAGACATTAAACCAGCGCTTTCAAACTGTGCCTTTACACCTTTGTTTGAAGAATTTGTAAGGCTTACTAATTTATAGCCCTGAGCTCTAAGTTTTGCCAGTCCTTCTTTAACATCGCTGTGTGGAGGAAGCGTTAAAAGAGGCGTAACAATAGCTGTTTTAGCTTGTTCACTTGTAATATCAATATTGTTGTTTTGAGCAACCATAAGAAGTGATGCCACCCCAATTTGCCCAAAGTCGTGATAACTACCGCTTACTGTATCTACTAATGAATGGTGCAGCATAGTCGAAAACCATAGTGGTAATAAATCTTCACGCCCGCCTAGTGCTTTACCAATAGAGGTACGCATTGACGTTAAATCAAGTAGGGTTTCGTTTACATCAAAAATAAGCACTTTGGGCTTTACTTGTTCTTTTGGTTCATCAGCGACTGCATAACCAGATACAAGGCTTGTGCCTACAAGTAGTGAAAGAGTAAGTGTTTTTAACGATTTTAAAATAGACATTAGTTATTCTCCGATTCAAGTGCTGCCATAATATCAGTAGGTTCTGCGCGTAGGGTGTAGTCTTCGTTTAAAAATGCGTATGTAATAACACCTTCTTGGTTTATCACATAAGTAGCCGGTAGCGGCAATTTAAAGCTTTTATCGCCGTAGTAGTGTTCAAAATCAATACCAAATTGTGTGTATAACGCTTGAATACGCTCATCAAGTGTAAACAATAAACCAAATTGTTCAGCTACTTTATTACTAACATCTGAAAGCACGTCAAACTCAAGATCGTTTTTTTGTGCAGTTGAGAGAGTTTCATCAGGCAGTTGTGGTGATATTGCGACTAACTGAGCATTTTGAGTTTTAAATTGCGGTAAGTAGTCATTAAGTGCTTTTAGCTCTAAATTACAATATGGGCACCAGCCACCACGATAAAAGCTAATAATTACCGGGCCTTTTTTTAATAAATCCGCAAGCTCAATGTTTTCGCCGTTATGGTTGGCTAGGCTGAAGTTTTCTACCTTTTGACCAATTTGCAACGCATTGTCTTTAATATGCTGTGCAATAAGCTCTTCGTTTGTAGTGTTCATTAATGCTAAAACGTCAGCCGGTAACTTGGCATCTTTTTGTACGTTATAGGCATCTATTTGCGCTTTTAAACTCATGATTGAACCTCAATAATTAGACTATTTGCAATTATAGTGTTTTACATATTTAAATAAACATTGCAAAACTGAAAGCTTCATTCGAAAATGTTAAACATTGAAAAGTGCACAATGGCATCTTTATGTATAATTTAAGCGACCTAGAAACATTTATAGCAGTAGTTGAAAATAAAGGGGTGCTTGCTGCTGCGCGCGAGCAGCGTTTATCGCCTGCAACGGTAAGCCATCGCTTAAGTAAATTAGAACGTGAGCTTGCAACAGTACTTGTTTTTAGAGATAGCCGACGAGTACGGTTATCTCCCGCAGGTGAAATATTTTATACGCGAGTTGGCGCTATAATGGAGGCGCTGCACGACGCTGAGCATAGTATTGGTGCGCGTAGTTCATCTGTGAGTGGTTTATTACGCGTGACTATGCCCCCTTGGATTTTTTCAAAATACGTAATGCCAAGACTTAATGAGTTAGAGCAGGCCTATCCTGAACTAAAACTTGATTTTTTAATTACTGATCATTTTGTAAATGTGGTTGATGACGCACAAGATTTGGCAATTCGTGTAGGACAATTAAATGATTCCGGTTTACTGTCACGAAAAATAGTAAACAACAAACGTATACTTTGCGCAGCTCCTAGCTACATAAAAAAATATGGCATGCCTAAAAGCTTAGCTCAATTGAGCGAACACTATTGGGTTTGCCTGCCGTGGCAGCGCCAATTAAAGCTTTTTGATGAACAAGGTAAAACACATACTTTTAATGCAAGAACACGCTTTACTATTTCTAATTCCGATAATATGACTCAAGCAGCCATTGCAGGTCATGGCATTGCAATTAAATCAATGATAGCTATTCATGAAGATATTAAAAATGGCATTTTAGTTGAAGTTATGCCCGGTGTCATGGCACAAGATGATGCACCAGTTTGGTTTTTGCGTCCGCAAAATAGCTTAACTACCCGCAAAACCGATGTATTTTATGACTTTATGAAATCACTATTTTTGAGCTGCGAATAAGCGTTTAAATGAGCGTTTTACTCCAGTTAAAAACAAATAACCAGTAAGTTCGGCAAGTAAGGCAACTATAATAGCTGCAACAATGGCGGCTATAATAGAGTCTTTTTTTAAAATGATTTGACCTTCAAAGCGTTGCCACACTTGTTGCTTTACATCACTCATGCCACTGATCATAGTAAAAATATATGGAGATTGCGCAAACCTATTTACAGCGATTTGTAAGTCTTGTTGTCGTGTGTAAAGTGTACTGATATTACTTGCACCTTTATTCACAATCCCATCATCAATATTTTTATAGTGTTTAATTAGCTTATTTAAATCATTATTAAAATACTTAGCTGCATCGCTTTTAAAAGGCGCAATAGCATTATTAGCTTCAATTAATTGGGCTGATAATGCTTGGCCAAAATCGCTTACAAATGCAGGAATTTGCACTCCAAGTAGTAAACCGAATGCAAAGAAACTAAGCCGGATGTAATCTAAAAATTTACTCATTTATCTTCCTATCCATTTAAATAACCCAGAATTAACATTTGAGCTTGTTTTTATATCAAAAACTCGTAACCTGTCGGTAATAAAAATAACAACAGGTGGATGTTAAGGATGACGAAAAAAGTAAAATTCACGTCAACATTTGTTGATATATCTAAACAGCTCAAACGTTTTGTATCGCGCATTGTTCAACCCGACGATGTAGAAGATATTGTGCAAGAAACCTTTGTAAAAAGCTACGAAGCTGATTTAAAGCAAGATATACAGTTTACCCGCAGTTACATGCTTAAAACAGCAAAACACTTAGCACTTAACCATATAGCTAAGTGGGACAACAAATTTAATGATTCGTTAGAAAATGATAACGAATTACCCGTATTACTCAAATCAATGAAGCTTGAGGATGAATACACATCTAAAGAGCGCTTTTTACTTTTTTGTAGAGCTACTGAGCAACTAAGCTCATCGATTCGTAAATGCTTTATATTAAAAAAAGTTTACGGCATGAGCCAAAAAGAGATCGCAGACCAAATGCAGTTAAGCCAAAGCACTGTTGAAAAACACATTGCCAAAGGATTGTTACAAACCATGTTGTACATGCGGGAACATGAGCAAAGTCCACAAACAAACCCTAAAGCTCAAGCACACCCTATCTCAGTTAAGAGGGTCGCAGAATGAGTAATGTTCATCAATTTAATTCAAAAGATTTAATTTTAGAAAAGTCATGTGATTGGATAAGCGCGATTGATCGTGGTTTAACTGATGATGAAAAAGAGCAATTTAAATTATGGATGATGCAAAGCATCGCCCATCAAGACTCTATATACGAGCTTGCTCAGCTTTGGGATGAGCTTTCGGTATTAAATGAATTAAGTCATTTATTTCCTCAGCGTAACAATACTAAAGCATCAAAAAATAAGTGGATGTTTTCTTACTCAATTGCAGCGAGCTTATTTGCAGCGTTAATGGTATGCAGCTACTTATTAATTAATTTAGAAAACGGCTATAACCAAGAGCTTGCAAAAGTTAACTACACTAAAATTTACAAAACAAAAGTAGGCGAGCAAGCAACGTATGTATTGCCAGACGGCACTATAGTGCAGCTTAATACTAATAGCTTGCTAGAAGTTGCTTATAGCAAAGGCCGCAGGCAGTTGTTACTTAGTCGTGGAGAAGGGCGTTTTAACGTAGCAAAAGATGCCACGCGTCCGTTTAGTGTTATGGCCGGCGACAAAAGCTTTACTGCACTCGGTACCGTGTTTAATGTACAGCGTAATACCTCATCAGATTTAGAGCTTGTTGTTACCGAAGGCAAAGTGATGATCACCGACCCTAGTGTAGCGGTTGACGCAAATGACTTTAAAGATTATCAGCTTGCAGATAACAGCACGCAAAAAATTCGTCAAATTAATGCCAATATTGTTACCTCAGGCGAAAAAGTAATTATAGAGCAGAGTGTTACCAAGCCAATTACCCAGCTTTCAATGAACGACGTACAACGCGATTTGGCATGGCAAAATGGCATGCTTATTTTTAATGGAGAAGAGCTAAGCGATGCTTTAAATGAAGTAAGTCGCTATACCGCCACACGTTTTGAGCTTTCATCAGCCGAGCTCGCCAGTATTAAAGTAGCTGGGGTATTTAAAGCGGGTGACGTTGAAGGTTTACTTGAGAGTTTACAAACTAATTTTTCGATTGATCATGAGCGTTTAGGTGAGCATGTAGTAACGCTAAAACACCATACAGAATCATAAGTAGACGTTATGCAAATCAAACTAATGTTAGATAAAGTTGCATCAATAAAGATTGAACGTAAAAAAAACATTAAAAAAAAGAAACAAAGCCATAGAGGATTTTTGTTTGTCAGCTGTTTATATAAGTTGCGCAGTAACCAAACGCATTTATTGAGTGGATTTAGTGTGCTTGTACCGGCTATTTTTAGCTTGAGTGTACAAGCAGCAACTCAAACCACTGGGCAAATGGTGCAATTTGATATAAAAGCGCAGCGAGCAGACAAAGCCTTAATTGAATATGCTAAACAAACAGAGCAAACCGTGGTGTTTTCTTATGAGTTGGCAAAGCAGTATGACGCAAATTCAGTTTATGGATTTTACACTCAGCTAGATGCTCTAGAGGCATTATTAGGTGGGACTGAACTCGATGCGGTTGTTGATCAAAATGGTTTACTGAGTATAAAACTCAAACAAATCAACAGGAATGATAACAACATGATGAAGCTTTCAGCGGTCAGTGCAGCAGTATTACCAGCTTTACTTGCAGTAAATTCGCAAGGTGTAAACGCAGCAGAAGAAGTCGCTCAAGAAAAAATTGAAAAAATTGCTATTGTCGGTAGCCGTGTAGCAGGACGTTCAGTTGAAGATTTACCCGTTCCAGTAGATATCTTAAGTGCAGAAGCGCTTGAAAATACAGGCCAAACAGAAGTTGGTCGTATGCTACAGTCTATCGCCCCTTCATTTAACTTTTCAAGCTCTGCAATTAGTGACGGTACTGATGCTTTAAGACCTGCGACACTTCGCGGTTTGGGCCCCGATCAAACATTGGTTTTAATTAACGGCAAACGTCGTCACCAAGCAAGTATTATTCATATTAATGGCTCTGTTGGGCGTGGTACCGCAGGTACTGACATGAATGCAATTCCAGCTTCTGCAATTAAACGCATTGAAGTATTACGTGATGGCGCTGCTGCTCAGTATGGTTCTGATGCAATTGCAGGTGTTATTAATATTGTGCTTAAAGATGGTAGCGAAGGTGGCAAAGCGGCTATTAACTACGGTCAATATTCTGAAGGCGATGGCGAAACCATTAACCTTGATTTTAATAAAGGCTTTGCGCTAGGTGATGACGGTTATTTAAATACAACTATCAATTACCGTGACCGTGCACCGACTAACCGTGCTGGTTTACATGGCTCTTGTCAGTTTTATGGTTGTACAGAACTAAGTGACGGCACTTTACTTGCTGGCGATCCGCGTGAGCTGACAGCCGATCGTGATACTTTTAGAATTGGTGATGCTGATTCTCAGCAATTTGGTTTAACAATTAATACCGGTTACGAGTTAGGTGATGGCGAGCTTTACGGCTTTATTACTTACTCAACACGTGAAAATGAGTCGGCTGCATTTTTCCGTCATAATGCAAATGCAGGTGGTAACCCAGTACTACAAGATAACGATGCGACGATTCCATTAGGTTTCTTACCAAAAATTAATACAACTATCGACGATATCTCGTACAACTTTGGTTATAAAACTGAGTTTGATAACGATGCAAGCCTTGATTTATCTTACACCTATGGTGAAAACAGCATTGATTACACGACAAGTGACACTATCAATGCCTCATACGCTAACTTTTTACGTTATGACCAAGGTTTAAGTGCTGCTGATATTCGTACAACTATCCCACGTGAAGCGTACGCTTACGGCATGGAATTATCACTGCAAACAATCAATATTGATTTTACGCAAAACTTTGATGATTATTCTTTAGCAATGGGTGCAGAAATCCGTACTGACGAATATCGCATTTTAGAAGGTAATGAGTACGCATACCGCGATTACGATACAACCAACGGTGTAAGTATTTACAACGGCTTAAGTGGTGGTGTTGGCTCTGAAGATGCATCAGGTGGTTCACAAGGTTTTGGTGGTTCAGCTCCTGCGTCATCAGTTGATGAATCGCGTGATGTAATTTCATTTTACATAGATGCAGAATCTTATGTGATTGAAGATGTAATTTTATCGGGTGCACTTCGCTACGATAACTACAAAGGCTTTGGTGATACAGTAAACTTTAAGCTTGCTGGTAACTGGTCTGTAACCGACGATATTTCACTACGTGGTGCATTAAGCTCAGGTTTTAGAGCGCCTTCAATGCAGCAGCTTTACTTTAATAACGTAAGTACGCAATTTGTTGTTGGTACTAATGGTAATTTAGTTGCAGAAGAGGTTGGTACATTTAGAAATGATTCAACACTTGCGCAAAGCTTAGGTATTCCAAAGCTTAAAGAAGAAAAATCACAAAACCGTAGTTTAGGTATTGTATATAACGTTACAGATAATATTAATGTAACCGTTGATTACTACTCAATTGATATTGACGACCGTATTGTAATTAGTGACCGCTTAGGTAAAGGTTTATCTACAAGCCTTGATGCTGCACTAAATAGTGCGGGTGCTGGCGTAGGTCAGTTCTTCTTAAATGGTGCTGATACAGAAACTCGTGGTGTTGATTTTGTAGCAACGTGGAACACTGAAGGTTTAGGCGGCACGCTTGATTTTACACTTGCAGCTAACTTTACTAAAACAGATGTTGTATCGTTATTTTCGCCTGCTGGCTCAAGCCTTGAGACAGTAAACGTAGACGATATATTTTCAGCGGAAGACATCTCTATTATTGAAGAGTGGCAACCAGAGGATCGTATTAACTTAAGTGCGCTTTATCAACGTGACGATTGGACAGTTAACCTGTCACTTAATCGCTTTGGTGAGTACACAGTAGAAGATGGTGGTCGTCAAACGTATGGCGCAGAAATTTTAACTGACGTTAAAGTTAACTACTTCGTTACTGAAGATTTGTCGGTAAACATTGGTGCAAATAACTTGTTTGATGTTTACCCAGATAAAAACGAAATAGGTAACTCTCGCTCAGGTACTATTGTGGATGCTAGTGGCAATACAGTAATAAGTAGCTCAGGTGTGTTTGACTACTCACGTCGTTCGGCTCCATTTGGATTTAACGGTGCTTACTACTACGTAGGTGCAGAATACCGTTTTTAATTAATAACCTCCCTTTCGTTATTTAACTCAAAGGGCCGTAAGGCCCTTTTTTTGGTTTTATCTTGGGCTGTTTTATTTAGAAATCAAACTTATTGAATAATCATCGTATTGCTTAATATTATTCATTACACTCATTAAAGTATTATGTGTACTGTTTTCGTCTGCGGTTATAAGTACCGAACTTATTTCATATTTAGCCGCGAACATCGCTAAATTAGTCGCAACTTGCTCTAAATCAATTAACCTCCCTGAAAAATATACTCCGTTACTTTCATCAATTCTAAATAAAGCATTTTTAACAGGCTTATCTATTTGAGGGTTGTCGAGTGGTCGGTTTAATTCAATAGCCACAGGTTTTACAAAAGATGTAGTTACAATAAAGAAAATTAGCAATATGAACACTATGTCTAACATCGGGGTCATATCTACATCAGCATTATTTTGCAGTTTAGTTAGGGCGTGTGAATCGTCCCTAGAAAGAGCCCAAAGGGCAGCGCATGTTTGGCCTTTATGCTGCGTTATCGCCTATTTATGGGGAATAACCACACTACATAGGCTCTGCCTTGCATAAAAACCAAACATACTGCTGTAAATTCAACCACCAGAGATCAACACGCCCTAGCTTACTTTTCATATTGGACCTTATTTTTAATTAAATGCTGCGGCGCGACAGCAAGGTTTTAGGTACCTATTAACAAAATTAGCACAGCAAAAACAAAGCGTGGTTAAATAAATATTCTAATAACATTAAATATTTGTATTCATTATGTATTTAAAATGTGGCGAAATAAGGTGGTGTTTATAGCAATCTGCTTATATGGGGTCTATATGGCATCGTTATAGTGTGATTTAATTCGTTAAATTGCTTAAAGATTTATGCAGATTGGTATTAGAGGCAATAAAAAACCCAGCGCTAGGCTGGGTTGTATTTATGCGTTATGTAAGCTTACTGCTTTTGCATACGGCTCATTTCTGCATGGCAGCTTTGCATTGTTAATAATGTTTTAGCCAGTGCAGCTTCGCAATCAGCCGGTTGTGGTTTATCCATAGCGGCTTTAATTTCTACAAGCGTTTTATCTTCTACTTCTTCAAGCTCTTTTACATACGTGCTGTCGTTATGCGAGGTGAATGTAGTAAGTAAGGCTGTGTATGCACGTCGTGCTTCAACTGCGAAAGATGAACCATCTTCGCGTTCGCCTTTTTCATTAATTGCATATGGCTGCAAGCGCTCAACACTCACTTTTCGGGCATCTATCATACGCTGAAAAAGTGCGCCAATAGCAGGGTCTTCAACTTTTTCCTGTGCTTTTTGATAAAAGTCGATGCCGCTGTTCATAACTTGAATGATGTCAGTAATATGATTTACTTCTGATCCTTGATGGGTGTTCATAATGACCTCTTTTATTAAATGAATGTATAGTTCAATTTAATAAAAGCAATGTATGTTCCACGTTTTTATTTTTATGTAGTTATTTGATTTTATTGGTTTAATTTAATTTCAGAAAGAGGCTAAGTTAATGAGGAAAGTATTAACCTAGCAATTTTTACATTATATTGTGTAATAAAGTTATTTTAGCTCTTCAGCTACTTCAGCTACTTTTTGGCGTAACCAGATGTGGCTCGCATCGCGATGTAACAGTGGGCTCCAAATCATATCAAGCTCAAAAGGAGGAATTGGAAACGGTGGCTCTAAAATTTTAAGCCCCGGATCATCTAAGTATATATTTGCGGCTTTTGAAGGAAGGGTCGCAATCAAATTTTTCTCTTTAGCTAAATGAATCGCTACATGGTAGTTACGCGTAAAAGTGGCAATGTTACGATGTTTACCAAAGTGGGCAAGTGCTTCGTCAACCCAACCAAGTTTTTGCACATCTTTAGGGTCCATGCCCACGCCTACACCAAAACCTGTTTTACTCACCCATATATGGCGCGCTTTTAAGTAGCTGTCGAGGCTAAAGTTTTCAATAATAGGGTTGTCGGCCTTAACTAAGCAGCAAAAACTGTCTTTCCAAATACGTTTATGATGAAAAGACTGAGGTAAGTTTTCAAAACGGTTGATTGCCATATCTACTTTACCGTTTTCTACGTCATGAAAGGTTACATCACTTGGTGTGAGTATATCTAAAGTAGTATCGGGGGCTTCTTCGTGTAGTTTACTTAAGAGCTTTGGCGCTAACGTACTTGCAGCGTAATCACTGGCCATTATTCTAAATACACGTTTACTCTGGCTTGCCTCAAATTCTCTATTAGGTGCTAGGGTTTCTTCAAGCGTCATTAATATGCCACGAATAACGGGTTGTAACTCTAAAGCGCGCTCTGTCGGGACCATACCATCGCTGGTACGAACTAAAATAGGGTCGTTAAATAAGTTACGAAGACGTTTAAGGCCATTACTCATTGCGGGCTGCGTAATACTCAATTGATTAGCAGCGCGTGTTACATTGCATTCTCGAAGCAATGTATCGAGATAAACGAGTAAATTTAAATCTATTTTACTTATATTCATTGTGTGTCCTTTGCGTCTACCAGTGATGGATAAATCGCTGTGCTGTCGGGTAAGGGTAAATATGACTTACCTGCCCATTTTTTATATTTTGTTGAGCCTGCTTCCAAAAGCTAACATCTATAAGCTCTGGATGAGTGCTGAGGAAAAACTTTTTATACATAGGATTAGGCATTACAAATGTACATAACTGCTCTGGGAATACATCTTGTGGTGCAACAGAGTAACTTTGTTCATCCATTAAATAATCGTCGTAGCTCTTTGCTTTTGGTAATGCTCTAAAGTTCATATCTGTTAGGTATTGAACTTCATCGTAATCGTAAAAAATAATACGTTTGTGCTTACTTACACCAAAGTTTTTTAAGAGCATATCGCCAGGAAATATATTAACGGCAATCATTTCTTTTAGAGCTTGCCCGTATTCTTCAATCGCGTCTGCGGCAATTTCTTCATCAGCATTTTCTAAAAATAAATTGAGTGGTGTCATGCGCCGTTCAATATATAAATGCTTGATGATCAACCATTCGCCTTCAATTACCATTGATGAGCCAATTGTTTTATGTAATTGCGCAAGTAAATTACTATCAAAACGTGCCAAAGGAAATACGACGTTAGAATACTCTATGGTATCGGCCATTCTGCCAACGCGATCATGGTTTTTTACTAGTTGATAACGCTTTAATACGGTATCACGGCCGAAGGGCTTACTTTCACCAAATTTGTCTTTTATTACTTTAAAAACATAACCAAATGAGGGAAGGGTAAATACCATCATCACCATACCGGGAGTACCCGGTGCAATTGTAAACTCATCATTAGAGTGAGATAAGTGATTTAAAAACTCTCGATAAAACTCAGTTTTACCCTGCTTATGAAAACCCACTGCGTTATAGAGCTCAGCAAGTGTTTTGTTTGGCATAAGCTGATTCAAAAACCGGACAAGTGCTGAAGGTGCATGAGTCTCTACCATAAAGTAGGCGCGGGCAAAGCCAAAAATGACACGCATTTGAGATGATTTAGTTAAAAGTGCATCTAAATATAATCCGTTATCTTCATCGTGCAATACGGCGATTATAAAAGGCTGAACCCCACTTTTTGAAACAACACGACCAACAATATAAGCTGCTTTATTACGATAAAAAGGTGTGTGCAAAATATCAAAGCGCATTTGCCAAGGTTGGTGATGTGTATCGGGTGCTTGTTTATAAAAAGCTTTAACAAGAAGGCGAATATCACGCTCTAAATTTACAAATGGGGCTTTAAAATCAAAATGATTAATAATGCGTTTTATTGTTGGCTTTAGGCCATCAACTACTGGAAAGTATGTCCTATATTCGGCCTCAACAGGTACTGAAGGAGCATCTTTCAAAGTTGCTTCTACAAATATAAAGTCATTATGAAAATAGCGCCTATGGTACAGCCGGCAAAATACAGAATTATAAAAGGTTTCGGCGAGTTCTGCTTGAGGGTGGAAACATAAAAAGTGCTGATATATCTTTTTAACTTCGAGCCATAGGCTTTCATCTAATTGCTCTGTAGGGGTTTCTTTTTTTAGCGCTTGTGTGGTTTCGTTAACACGATCATCATAATAGCTGATACGCAAACGGCTGATATCATTAATTGCTTGCCAATCTTTTTTTGCAAAGGCGAGAGGGGCTTTGGCCGTTGTTTTTTGAAATAGCTGATAGTGCCTTTTAAAACCCGTTAAAATTAATTCAGCAATATGGCGAGGCTGCATTTGCACTCCTTAATAGTCCCTAGAGCTTATACTCTATTGTGTTAAGGGTATGTTATTTTAAGTTTAAAACCAAGATAAATATTACTTGCTAATTAAGAGTGATTTATTTGTATTGAGCTATCTTTTTTTCGAGAATTTTAATTTGTTTAATAATAATCAATACATCTTTTTTGTACTCTTTATTAATTATTTTTAATTTTTTAGTAATGTCTTTGGTAATACGCTTTTTATCTTCAACGGCTAGAATATGATTTAACCGCTCTTGTTGTTTATATTCAGCACGCTCTTTATTACGATCAAGTATTGTTAGTTTATGGTTATTACTGCGAAGCTCTGCCTGTAAGCCAGATAGAAGCCTTTCACGCTCAAGTTCGTTTAGTTGTTTAGTGTAGTCAACCTTAGGGCCAGAATACTGGTTACCCGTCGTGTTAACTTTATAAGTCGTTGCTTCGTCGTCACAGGGGAGTTGAGAAAAGACAGTGCCTTTTTCTGTTACACATTTGTAGTAAGTGGTATCGCTAAAGCTAAAAAAACTGATAAGTAAAAAGCTAGAATGGAGGATGATATGACGAAGAGTTTTAAACATGTATGCCGTCCTTGATTTTTATATTCTTTAGTAAAACAATATAAAACTATAACCTAGCTTGGTGGTATAGCAAGCTAGGTTAGGATAACGGCTATTGGGTGAAGGTTTTAAGCTTTTTAATACTCTGTACTAAAAATGGTATATCTAAACCTTGTTCAATAGAAAAACCTTCAGCTGCGGAAATGTTTTTAAAGTTACCATCTGAATCTATTAAGGTAATCCTATCTTTTTTATAGGCTATAACGACACCCTGAGAGTAGTTAACGCCCATATCATCTTTTTTCTTGTATAAATTAACTCCTAGCATTGTTTGCTTAGTAATGGCTTTACAATTTAAATATTGGCCAACACTTGTTGCAATTAAATCGCTAGGTTGAATAAGTCCATCTACTTTAGAAATACGTTTGTCGGAGCTATATAAAGTTGATGTTGTTACTACTTCTTGCTTGTTATTGGCAAGACTAAAAGCAAAAACTTGTGTTTTATCATCTCGTACAACCGCGTTATCGCTACTTTTAATAACTCTAATTGCGCTAGAACTATGTGCTTGATCATTTATAAAACTAAGTTCTTCCACGCCGGTTACTTCAATGCTGCGGCGCTGACTTTGCCATGCGGGAAGAGTTTGATCTCTTAAAATTGCTGCTTTATAAAAAGCTGGCAAACCATACACTAAGCTAAATAGCATATCGTCGTGATTAGTTGGCTGTAAAAACTGCTCTGCTTTGTGTAAGTTTTTATTATCGGCAACAAATTTAGCGAGTTGTTGCTCGGTTTCAAATACAAAAACATCTACATTGGCTTGTGTGTAGTCTTCACACTTATCAAGCGGGCTTGGCATTTGATAACTAATGTTTTGGTTATTAATTTTTACGTTATGTGCTTGCTTATAGCTTTCTATATCAAGCAGGTCATTTTTAGCTAATAAACTTTTAGCGGTAGTAGGGTATGACAGTGGTAGTACATTATCTTGCTTCGTTACGTCAAAGTTTAAATTTGCGTCAGCCCAAATATGAATACTGTGACTAAGTGAAAAACACACTATTAAAAATGAAATTGCGTAACGTGCAAATTTATATTGTTTTAAGCGCTCAAGGTGTTGCCATGTGTAATTACTCACAAGTAGCTGAAAGCCTAAAATAAGTAATACAATCCCACTGGCTAAAATGGTTGTTAAAGCAGGTGAACTGGTTAAACGATGCCACAGTAGAGAAATAATCTCAGGTAAGGCAGATATACTTAGATGATAACCCAAATTAACGTAAACATAAGCATCAAGGGTAAGCAGTGAAGCGCCTAGTGTGGCTATAACAGCTGCCATGCCTCGTATATGTCGTGGGTAGGGGAATATTAAACTAAGCGGAAATACCGTCAGCACAAACGCTAAAAAGGCGATAAAACTAGTGTGGCTTAACCACGTTACTAGCATATAAGTAATGCCCATAAAGCTTGTTGGTGGCGAGTCGGCAAATAAGTAGCTTAAGCTAATAAATAGCGCCAAGCCAATATTGGCAAAAGTAAACCAATGGCCCCAGCTTAATAGCTGACTCGCTTTTGATGAAAACTGATTGTGCTGCGATAAATTCATAGAGTTTATTTAACCGACTGTGATAGAGCTTTTGCAAAGTTCTCAGTTACGGCTTGTCTTTTCCCTGTTGGTACATGCTCTTTTAAGATATGCGTGATAGAATTTCCTAAACACATAAGGCTTAAATCTACCGGCGCATTGTGTTTAGTTAGCACATCAATAAGCTGATCGACGATTTGTTCTACTTCTTCATTAGAGTATTTTGATAAGATTGGCATCAGTTGGTTCAATAAAATAGTTATATTCTCGTATTTTAACACTAGAGGCGTGAAAAACAAAGATGACAACAGACGTTAAAAAATTAGTCGTTCATTATGTAGACAAAAAAGACGACGATACGCAAATTCACCTTCGAAATGATGAGATGGTAATTAACGATAAAGTAGCCGTTTTTATCGAACAATTACATCATGCATATAATGGTAAGCCAGGTAAAGGTTACTGTGCTTTCAGTGGTGATAAAAACAGCGTTGTAGCATCTGCAATGCAAAGCTACCGTAACGATGAGTTAGGCTTTTGGCATATGACCGAGCAAGCCTCAACGGTTTTAAAAGAAGAGCTTGATAAGTATGCATTTAGTGAAACAGGCTATTTAGTATTTTGTCATTATCAGTATGTTGCTACCGATTACATGTTAATTGCGATGATTAACATTAAAGAGCATTACTCTATGACCTCTGAGCTTGATTTAGCGGCTTCTCGCCATTTAGATATATCTCGCATGCAACTCGCTGCTCGTATCGATTTAACAGCATGGGATACGCAAGCAGAAGATAATCGTTATATTTCGTTTATCAAAGGGCGTGCTGGTCGTAAAGTTGCTGACTTTTTCTTAGACTTTTTAGGCTGTGAAGAGGGTATTGATTCAAAACAGCAAAGCCAAGTAATGCTTAGCGCAGTAGAGGATTATTTATCAGAGCAACAGTTTGATAAATCAGAAAAAGACGATTTACGTAAACAAGTATTTGATTACTGTAATGATTGCGTAACCACAGGCGAAGATGCAAGTGTGAGCGATCTATCTGCAACGCTTACAAAAGGCGATGACAGCCCGTTTGATAGTTTTTGCAAAGAGCAAAGCTATGACTTGGAAGAAACTTTCCCCGTTGATAAAAAAACAGTAACCAGTATGGTTAAGTTTTCAGGTCTTGGTGGTGGTGTGAGTGTAAGTTTTGAACGTAAACACTTAGGTGAGCGCGTAACGTACAACGAAGCAACCGATACACTAGTGATTAAAGGTATTCCGCCAAACTTAAAAGATCAGCTTCAACGCTTTATGGAAAGTGAAAGCGAATAAACTTTCAGGGTCAAATTTGAAAGCTGATTTAAGAGCGCGATATTAATATCGCGCTTTTTTGTACCAGTGTCGAAATTTATTGAATCGGAACAAAACCCCTTAAAGACTTATCTCACAAACAAAAGTGAAAGAGGAATAAATGAGAAAACACAAGCCATGGTTTATTAGCGGAGCTTTTTAAGTTAGCTAAACATAGCTTTATTATTTCCCTCTAAAAGCGCAGCGTCTCTTAACCTCTTTGTGAACAAATTACTTTTACGGGCTTTGCCCATCACGCCAACAAGTTGAGCATCTACTCGTTAATCTTATTCACGGTGTTAAATTTCGGCTGTAGATACAAGGCGTAAAGCTTGCTTACGCGAGAAGCAACGCTTCTGTTTATTTAATTTTTTTGCTAACAAAACCACTAAAAGATCTATTTCACAAAGAGAAGTGAAAGAGGAGTAAAAGAGAAAACACAAGCCATGCTTTATTAGCAGGCTTAGCCTTTTTACTACCTCTAAAAGCGCAGCGTCTCTTAACCTCTTTGTGAACAAATTACTTT
>NZ_PJBK01000018.1:0-56786 GCF_002836155.1 Pseudoalteromonas sp. GutCa3
AGCTAATTAGCTCCTTTTTTTTGTGTAACGACTTTTTATTAACTAATCATTAATCAGCTTCGTTTTCGTCTTGGTTGTGTATTTCTAAACCTGAAGACATCGCACTTTCTCGGGTGCTTTTTGCTGAATCGTTACGTAGCTTATCAATACGATTTAAATAGTTTTGATCAATATCGCCAGTAATATATTGGCCATCAAATACTGAAGTTTCAAACTTAGTAATTTCAGGATTTTCTTGGCTAACCGCAGCAATTAAATCTTTTAACGATTGAAAGATTAAACCGTCAGAACCAATACTTGCATTAATATCTTCTACTTCACGTCCGTGAGCAATAAGCTCAGCGGCTGAAGGCATATCAATACCGTACACATTAGGGAAGCGTATTTCAGGTGCCGCTGATGCAAAGTAAACGTTTTTAGCGCCAGACTCTCGGGCCATTTCAACAATTTGTGCTGATGTTGTACCACGAACAATTGAGTCATCAACTAATAATACGTTTTTACCTTTAAACTCGCGATCAATTGCGTTTAGCTTTTGACGCACTGATTTTTTACGCATCTCTTGGCCAGGCATGATAAATGTACGACCAATATAACGGTTTTTAACAAAACCTTGGCGATACGGTAAATCAAGTACACGTGCGATTTCCAGTGCTACATCACATGAAGTTTCTGGGATTGGGATAACTACATCAATATCTTTGTCAGCCCATTCACGTGCAATTTTTTCGCCTAGTTTAGTCCCCATGTTTACGCGTGTTGCGTACACAGACATACGGTCTATTGTTGAGTCAGGTCGAGCAAAATAAACAAATTCAAAAATACACGGCGAGTAAGATGCCTTATCAGCACAACTAAGTGAATGGAATTCACCTTCTTCTGTAACATATATAGCTTCACCAGGGGCTACATCACGTACAAACTCAAAACCGTCCGGTTTCAACGCAACGCTTTCTGAGGCAAACATGTACTCAGTACCTTTTTCGGTTTCGCGTTTACCAAATACAAGTGGGCGAATACCATTAGGGTCGCGAAAAGCAACAATGCCGTGGCCGATAATCATAGCAATAGTTGCATAACCACCGCTTACTTTATTGTTTACTTCGGTTACCGCAGTAAAAATATCTTCAGGGTCTAAATGCAACTTATCAGATTTGCTTAATTCATGTGCCATGATATTAAGTAAAATTTCAGAGTCTGATGTTGTATTAACGTGACGACGTGCTTCTGAGAATAACTGCTCTTTTAAAGCTTCTGCATTAGTAAGGTTGCCATTATGGGCAAGTGCTATACCAAACGGTGAGTTAACATAAAAAGGCTGTGCTTCAGATGAGCTTGAAGATCCTGCTGTAGGATAGCGCACATGGCCAAGACCAATTGTACCTTGTAGTCGTTTCATATGACGTGTGTGAAAGGCATCTTTCACTAAGCCATTTGCTTTGCGCAAGCTAAACGTATTATTCTCAATGGTAATGATACCCGCGGCATCTTGACCACGGTGCTGCAAAACAGTTAAGCCATCATAAATCGCCTGATTCACAGGGGATGTTCCGACTATTCCAACGATACCACACATGTAATTTATCCTCGCCGATTAACGGTTTACTGAATTTAAAAAGCTCGAGTTGTTTTCTAGGTACGAAAAGAACCATTCAACAACAAAGCCAAATTCTGGAATCAAAATAGAATTGCCCCACCAGTGCGTATTGGGTGCACCAGTAAAAGCATCAAGAAAGAAGAGTAACGCGCTCACGACCAACACGCCTCGTAGAGCACCAAACACTATGCCAAAGACACGGTCGGTACCCGATAAACCAGTACGATGTACAAGCTCACCTAAAATATAGTTTAGTAAACCGCCTAACAGTAGCGTCGCAAAGAATAATATGGCTATGGCCGCAGCATTTCTTAAAAGGGGTTCAGAAATGGTTGTTAGGAAGGAAGCTAAATATTGGTAAAATAAGCTAGAGATGATAAAGGCGCCAGCCCATACCGCTAATGACATTGCTTCTTTTACAAAGCCGCGTATTAAACCGATGATGGTAGACAATGCAATGATGCCAATAATGGCGTAATCAACCCAGATCATAAGAACCAATTAGTCGCTAATTTGGGGCGCATTCTATACCCAAACATCGTTAGTATGCAAGTTTAAACGGGAGATTACTGGGTTGTAGTCAATACAAAAAATTAACATTATAGAATGGGTATTGTGAGATAAAGATAATGATAAAAACAAATATAAATAAATAAAAAAAGGCTTGTGATACAAGCCTTTTTTTAATTATTTTGTTACTTCGTATTGCGTAACTTTACCATTTAATTTAGTAAGCTCTTTCAGCTGGGGAAGCTGCTTTTGTAATTCATTTTTATCAAGCGAAGGACCAACAAATACCTTGGTTAACGTCCCATTTGGGGTTTTAATCGGTTTAGTAAACGTTTTAAACCCTTCAACTTTTAATTTAGCCTGTAATGCTTTTACATTTGCAACATGTGAAAAACTACCTAATTGAATAACGTAAGCCATACTTGTTAGGTTTTCATCACTTTTACGAGGCGCAATAGGTTTTGGTTTAGCCTGAACAGGTGCCTTAGTGATCGGTGTTGCTTTGGGTTCAATAGTCGCTTCAACAACTTTATTCTCTACAGCGTAGTCACTCTCATCCATAGCGTTTTGCTGCTCAAAAGCTTCATCGTCAGCTTGAATATCTTCAATTTCATCTTGTTTTAGTGGCTCAGCATTAGCCATGTTTTCATCAATTGACTCTTGAAGATCGATTGTTTTGAACTCAGGGCGATCAGGTATCGCTTTAAAGCCCTCTTTATAATGCACTTTTTCGCCATCGAGTATATTAGGGATAAACACAATTGCTGCGATCACTACTATACTTGTTCCGACTAAGCGATTAATAAAACTTGAGTTCACCGACATCCTCTCTATTTTTTAAAGTAATTAATAGCGCCGGCCACTGTAAAAAATGAACCAAATACAATCAACATAGTATCACTTTGTTGTTTTGGTAAAATTACACTCAGTGCCTGTGCCACACTATCATAGCTATTGATAGTATTATGATGAGATATACCCTGCAGCGCATTTTGTAAATTACTTGCAGTGTCGCCTCGCGGACCACTTAAGCTCGCTAATGACCACTCATCGACCAAGTGACTTACTTCTTTGAGTACACCCACTTTATCTTTATCAGCAAGCATAGCGGCTAATGCATGAATTTTAAAGCCTTTATCTTTATAGCTTGATAACTTATTGGCTAAGTAACGCGCCGACTCAGGGTTATGTGCTACATCGGTAAAGACTAAAGGCTCAGCGCTTAACTGCTGAAACCGCCCTTCTACAACTAAATTAGCGAGGCAACTTCGTATGACTTGCTCACTAGGTAATAAGCTTAAAACACTTAGCGCAGTTAACGCAGTTGCTGCATTTTGACACGGTATTGCTGGCTTATCTATTACAAGATTATGTTCTTTATATTGCCAATTAAAGCTCTCAGCATTCTCTTTGAAAATAAAGTCACTGCCCGACAACGTCATATTGGCATTAATTTCTTTGCCGTAATCAGTCATTGTGTGAGGAATATTTAAATCCCCTATAATAGCAGGCGTATTTTCACGAAAAATACCGGCTTTATCATAAGCCACTAACTCTCGTGTATCACCTAGGTACTCTTTATGATCTAAATCGATAGTGGTGATCACGCTTGCAAAGGGAGTTACTATATTTGTAGCATCAAAGCGCCCGCCTAGACCAACCTCTAGTAATACATAATCGACCTTACAGCGTTTAAAAATTGCCAACGCACCCAAAGTACCATATTCAAAATAAGTCAAAGGAGTGTCTTTACGGCCTTGCTCAAGCTGGTGAAAAGCATCTATATGAAATTGGTCTGCCAGTTCTTCGCCATTAACTCGTACACGCTCGTTATAACGAATTAAATGAGGAGATGCGTAAGTACCCACGCTAAAACCTTGCGCTAGCAATAGCGACTCTAAGCAACGTGCAGTGGTGCCCTTACCGTTTGTACCGGCAATAAGAATAATTTTACTTGGAGTGTTTAAAAGGCCAATATTGTTGGCAACATTAGCAACTCGTTCTAGGCCCATTGCAATGTTAGCTGGGTGAACACTTTCTAAATAAAAAAGCCAATCATCAAGGCTTGATGATTGGCTAGGAATTGTTTTTGTCATAGCGTGTAATCAGTAAAGCTGAAATTTACGCTACTCTATGCTCTTGTTCCGTAGAAGGCAAGTTCATAAATTTAGCTAAAATGCGTGCAAGGGTATCGCGCATTTCACGGCGGTCAATAATCATGTCAATTGCACCATGTTCTAGCAAAAATTCACTACGCTGAAAACCTTCAGGTAATGTTTCGCGAACAGTCTGCTCAATAACACGAGGGCCTGCAAAACCAATTAACGCTTTAGGTTCAGCAACGTTAATATCACCCAGCATAGCAAGTGATGCAGATACACCACCCATTGTCGGGTCGGTCATTACTGAAATAAATGGAAGACCTTTTTCCGTCATTTTTGCAAGTGCAGCACTTGTTTTAGCCATTTGCATAAGCGACATAAGCGCTTCTTGCATACGTGCTCCGCCTGATGCAGAAAAACAAATAAGCGGCATATTATGCTCTAAACATTGATCAACAGCATCAACAAAGCGAGCGCCAACAACAGAAGCCATTGAACCACCCATAAATGAGAACTCAAATGCTACCGCTGCCACTGGAATACCTTTTAATCGGCCTTTCATAGCTACAAGTGCATCTTTTTCACCACTTGCTTTTTGGGCTGCACTGATACGGTCAGAGTACTTTTTAGAATCTTTAAACTTAAGAATGTCTTTAGGCTCATGTTGTGTACCAAGCTCTTGACGATCACCTTCATCTAAAAAGTGCTCTAGGCGCTTACGGCCACTAACACGCATGTGATGGTCACACTTAGGACATACGTTTAATGACTTTTCTAATTCAGCTTTATATAAAATTGAATCACACGATGTACACTTAGCCCAAACACCTTCTGGGATTTCTTTACGACCTGATGATTTTGTCGTTTTAGGTAAGATTTTTTCTAGCCAACTCATTTGCAACTCTCTTAATACTGTTCTGTGTCGCGAGCCTGCTAATAGCAATTAGCAGACAAATTTTTTCAATTAAAACATGAATTACACTAACGCGGTATAAAAAACTGGTCTTAGTAGTTAAAAGTGCTCATAAAAAGTACTTATACCACATCTATATCAGGCAAAAATAAAGGGCCTAAAGGTGTTTGAGGAATATTAAATTGCTCAGGGTAGTCAACATCCACTAAATACAAACCAGCAGCCTTAGCGGTAGCACTGGCCTTTGCGCGTTCTTTACAATCAAGTAGCTCTTTTATCCATATAGGTTGTTGTTTATGTAAACCAACATCCATTAAGCTGCCTGTGATATTACGTACCATGTGATGTAAAAATGCATTCGCTTTAATATCAATAATAACGTAAGTACCTTGGCGCTGTACCGACAGATGATGAATTGTTCTTGTCGGTGTATTCGCTTGGCAATGTATCGCTCTAAAAGAGGTGAAATCGTGTTTACCTATTAAGTACTGACACGCCTCTTGCATCTTTGTTTCATCAAGATGATGATGAAAATGCGTAACCCCCTCGTTTAATACCGCACCTCGTAGGGGGGAGTTATAAATAACATAGCGATAACGACGAGCTGTAGCACTAAAACGGGCATGAAAGTCATCAGCAACCGGTTGGGCAAAGCGAATAGCAATATCTTTAGGCATTAAAGTATTCATACCTAGTGTAAATGCGACCATATCGCGATCGGCTTGCGTTTCAAAGTGTATTACTTGGCCTGTACCGTGCACACCAGCATCTGTACGCCCTGCACATATAACTTCAACAGGATGATTACAAATACGCGACAACGCTTTTTCTACTTCTTGCTGTACGCTATTTACATGTGATTGACGCTGCCAACCACTATAACGTGCGCCGTTGTATTCAACTCCAAGTGCTACTCGCATAATTACCGTTTTACCTACTGTGCTAATGAACGAGGCATTTTATGCTATCTAACGATGCAATAAAAGGAGACCTGTCGTAATCAAACCAATACACATAAAAAAACCCGTATTTAGCTAAGCTAGATACGGGTTCTTATAAACATTTTAATTATTTTAGTTTAGCTTTTAAGCTAAGTGCTTCCTCTTGAACTTCTTCAGGACCTTTGTTAATGACATCCTCAATAACTTTAAGCGCAGAATCAAAATCATCAATTTCAATATAAGCACGCGCTAAATCAAGTTTAGCTGAGTAGCCACCACTTTCAGCATCAACATCCGTTGGGTTATCACCTGCAAGTAATGCATCAAACTCACTCAAACCGACATCCATATTAACGTCGGTGTAAGGTTCGTGTTCAAGTTCAGCGTCGTCACTTTCTTCTAATAATGAATCAATATCTACAAATTCGTCATTATCAAGTTGCTCAACATCACTACCTTCAACAAGTGACTCTTTTGTAGTTAATGAATCATCTGTCTCTAAGTCTTCTTTTAGCAAGCTGTCAAAGTCAACATCAAATTCACTGCTGTCATCAACACTTAAGTCTTCAGGCTCTGCTAACTCACTAAGTAATGAATCAAAATCAGTTTGCGTCAAATTCGACATAAACTCTTCATCAAGTTCGTCGTCAGAGCTAATATCAGTGCTACCCACTTCATCTAAGCTTGTTAACTGTGCTTCGCGCTCTGCATTTGTTTGCTCTTGCGATTCGTCTGATAACTCATCAGTTAGCGCTTGCTCTAAACTATCTTCGTCAAATTCAGCATCTAATTCAGAAAAATCATTTTCAATTAAAATCTCATCATCAAAATCATTTTCTAAACTATCTAAATCAGCATCTGCCATAAGTGCGTTTGCTAAATCTTGCTCAGCTTGGCTGGAAGCGACTCCCGGTGCCTCACCATCTAAATCATCCCCTTGTAATTCTTCAGGGGTAAATGGCAACTCACTTTCTAATGTTTCTTGAACTTCATCAAGGTTAAGAGGTTTGATGTCATCTTCAATACTTGGTGGTTCAACAGAATCAACCTCATTATTAATTTCTTGAAGTAAATCATCATCAAGCGACTCATCTTCAATCTCCGTTTCAGTTTCTAATTCAGAGAAGTCATTATCAATTAATAGTTCATCATCAAAATCATCTTCTAAACTATCTAAATCACCATCTGCCATAAGCGCATTTGCGAGATCTTTCTCTGTTTGACTAAGTGCTACTGCATTTTCATCACCCGATGCATCTCCTTTAAGCTCTTGCGGCTCAAACGAAGGCTCATTCTCTAATAATGATTGATCATCGTCTAATTCAAGTTCAGGATATTCATCCAACTCTTCACTTGGCGTTACAAGCTCGCTATCAAGCTGCTCTTCAATTTCAGTAAGATCTGAGTCATCGTCGCCCGCTAGCGGATCGTCACCAAGATCAACTTCTATTTCTTCAAGATCATCATCAAGCTCATCTAAAGACCAATCAGGTGTTTCTATATAGTCGTCATCAGTGGCCTGTTGTAGCTCACTTAAAAGCTCATCAACGCTCTTTAAAGTATCATCTGTGTATTCTTCAAGTGCATCTTCAGGATCAAGAAGCGACTCTGATGTGTCTGAAAAATCATCAACCGTTACATCTATAAGTTCAGGTTCTTCTTTAAGCTCAGGTTCTTCTTCAAGCTCAGGCTTATCGTCAAGCTCAGGTTCTTCTGCAAGTTCAGGCTCATCGTCAAGCTCTGGCTCATCGTCAAGCTCTGGCTCATCGTAAAGCTCGGGCTCTTCTACAAGTTCTGGTTCTTCTTCAAGCTCTGGCTCTTCTTCAAGCTCTGGCTCTTCTTCAAGCTTAGGCTCTTCTTCAAGTTCTGGCTCATCGTAAAGCTCTGGTTCTTCTTCAAGCTCTGGCTCTTCTTCAAGCTCTGGCTCTTCTTCAAGCTTAGGCTCTTCTTCAAGCTTAGGCTCTTCTTCAAGCTCTGGCTCTTCTTCAAGCTCCGGCTCTTCTTCAAGCTCTGGCTCTTCTTCAAGCTCTGGCTCTTCATTTAATGATGAAGCAAGCGACTCAATATCATCAACATTTAATTCTTCTTGAGCATCTGCTAAATCCTCAACTGAGTCTGCTAATGCATTATCAATTTCTGAATCTCTTACATCTGAATTTTTTAGTTCATCATCAATTAGGTTATCTATGTCGTCTAAATCAAAGTCGTCACTTTCCTCAACTAATGATTTATCTGCAGTATCAACCGCTGCCTCATCAATTAAGCTATCTATGTCGTCTAAATCAAAGTCGTCACTTTCCTCAACTAATGAATCATTTGCAGTATCAACTGCTGCCTCATCAATTAGGTTATCTATGTCGTCTAAATCAAAGTCATCACTTTCCTCAACTAATGAATCATTTGCAGTATCAACCGCTGCCTCATCAATTAAGCTATCTATGTCGTCTAAATCAAAGTCGTCACTTTCCTCAACTAATGAATCATTTGCAGTATCAACTGCTGCCTCATCAATTAGGTTATCTATGTCGTCTAAATCAAAGTCGTCACTTTCCTCAACTAATGAATCATCTGCAGTGTCAACCGCTGCTTCATCAATTAAGCTATCTATGTCATCTAAATCAAAATCGTCGCTTTCCTCAACTAATGAATCATCTGCAGTGTCAACCGCTGCTTCATCAATTAAGCTATCTATGTCATCTAAATCAAAATCGTCGCTTTCTTCTAGAAGTTCATCTTCGTCGAGTAACTCTGCATCAATTGAGTCATCTGCCACATCACTTTTTGGGTCATTCGCTTCATCAATTAAGCTATCTATATCGTCTAAATCAAAGTCGTCGCTTGTATCAAGTTCAGCTGAAGTGTTATTTGAGGTATCTAATTCTGTTGATGTTTGATCTAATAATTCATCTATATCAAAATTATCATCATCTGCAAGCTCCTCACTTAAAGCCGCCATTTCATCATGAGACTCTAAGCTATCATCCTCTAAAGCTTCGCTTGTTTGCGGTGCATCAAACTCAGGTAGACTATCGTCTTCATCAAACAAGCTATCTAAATCGTCATTAGTTAGAATTTCATCATTGTTTATTGAGTCATCAGATAAGTCTAAATCAATATCTTCAGCGTTTTCATCTGAAGGTTGATCAAACCCTTGCTGCATAAAAATATCGAGTTCATCATCGTCATCGGTATTTTCATCATCAAAAACAATGTCATCGCTTAGTAGACTTTCAAGCTCATCCTGATCGAGTAAATTCTCACCACCTGAAAAATCATCTAGGCCGTCATCTAAATCATCATCAGGCAACATATCATTTTCAAGATTATCATCAAGTTGAACACTCAACTCATCTAAAGGGTCGGGTACAATTGGATCGTCATTTAAACTTGGACCTAAATCATCATCGCCAGTGTAAATTGGGGTTTGTGGTAAAAAGTCATCATCGTTTTGTGGCTCTTCTTGATTACTTGCTCGTTTGCGTAAAAACATAACAATTGCAAAAATAATCAGTAGCCCAGGAATAAACATTGATAAACCCAGCACTATCGGATTTGAAAATAATGAGCTTAAATCAAACGATTCTTTTGGTACTATCTCTTGTTTTTTTTGTTGTGCAATAATCTCGTTTTGCTTAACAATTAGTTCTTTTAATTGATTTTGAATTTCACTGTCTTGTCCTAACTGTAAGCGTAAGTTTTCGAGTTCGTTTGAAATACCTGATAATTGTTTTTTAAGATTATTATTCTCAACTAAAATTTCTTCTACATTGCTTACAGAATTTTTAAATTGTTGTTGTAACTCAACCAGCTTAGTACTTTGCTCTGTTTTTATTTCATTTAATTCTTTCTGTATCTCTTTTTTGGCATCGTCTACGTCGACTTTACGAGCTTGGGTTACTTTTGTTTGTGCTGAGGTAATTTCGCTTTGCGTAAGTGTGCCATTTTTTTTCTTTTCCCATAATGCATCATCTTGCTCTGAGCGTTGTTTTGCAAGCTGTGTATTTACACCTTTTATTTCGGCTAAAGTAGGGATTTTTAAATAGGCACCATTTTGAATATGATTAAGATTTTGTTCTAAAAATGAGTTGGGGTTTTTGTTATACAAGGCCTGCATAACTTGATAAATGCTGACGGAGTTATCTGGGCGCACTTTAGCCGCTATACGCCAAAGTGTGTCTGTTGGTTTAATTGGCCCAATAGATCGCCCTTGCGCACCATAGTCAACGCCTTTAGGCCCCTTTAATTGGGTACTGTCTTGAGAGTAAACTGGCGTTACTATCAATGCAGACGCTAATATAATAAGTGTAACTAAACCGCGCATGCTGATCCTTTAATATTTAAATATTAACAAAACACTTAAAGCTTAAGTGCATAAATATTGTTGATTATTGCTGTTATCAGCCAAATGACTGACTCGCATTTATTATTACAATCTATTTTTATTGCAAGCTCTATTCCAATTACAAACTATAAACCAGTTAAGGCTTAATATCCATCGCAACACCTTGAAAATAAATGCCTTAAAACATCTTTATAAATATTAATTTATTGAGTGTTATCAATCAGTTTTTATACTTTTAAAAATAAACGGCAAAAAACTGACAAGCTCTATAAACAAAAAGCGGCAAACAAATAATGTTTACCGCTTCTAAAATGTGTTCAGCGCTATTAACTATTACATGTAATTAGCAATAAGCTCTTCTGCAATTTGAATGCTGTTAGTTGCAGCACCTTTGCGAGTGTTATCACTTACAACCCACATGTTTAATCCATGAGGATGAGAAATATCAGCACGTAATCGGCCTATATAAACAGTATCGTTACCACTAGCGTCAGACACTGCTGTAGGGTAATCACCTTCATCATCAATTAGCTCGACACCAGGCGCGTCTTTTAAAAGTTGCTTAACGTGTTCAAAGTCATAAGGCATGCGCGTTTCAATATTAATTGATTCTGAGTGACCAAAAAACACGGGAACACGTACACATGTAGGATTTACTGCAATAGTGGTATCACCCAAAATTTTATGAGTTTCATTTACCATTTTCATTTCTTCGCGTGTATAGCCATTATCCTCAAAGCTATCAATTTGAGGAATAACGTTAAATGCAATTTGCTTTGGAAATACTTTATTATCCATAGGGCGTGCATTCATCAAGTTAGCTGTTTGCTTTGCAAGTTCATCAACCGCTTCTTTACCTGCGCCCGATACAGCTTGGTAAGTAGATACGTTAATACGGTCTATTCCGTAAGCATCATAAATTGGTTTAAGTGCTAACATCATCTGAATAGTTGAACAGTTAGGGTTAGCAATAATATTACGATTCCTAAAATCAGCTAGGCTTGAAGCATTAACTTCTGGCACCACTAGTGGGATTTCAAAATCATTTCTAAAGTGCGATGTATTATCGATTACAATACAGCCGGCATCAGCAGCAATAGGAGCATATTTTTCAGATACACTACCACCAGCAGAAAACAAACCTATATGCGCTTGGCTAAAATCAAAGCCTTCAACGTCAAGTACTTCAATGGTCTCACCACGAAACTTTATGTCTTCACCTGCGCTGCGGCTGCTCGCAAGTAAAAAAAGCTGATCTACAGGAAACTTACGATCTGCTAGCGTTTCAATGATTTGACGGCCTACTAAACCAGTAGCGCCAAGTACGGCAACGTTATATTTTTGCGACATATTTCTTCCTCTATAAACGACATTAAAACAACATCGTTAGTTAAATAATTATTCAGCTATGCTAAAGCCAAGCTGGCTAAGTGCTGCAAGTTGTGGGCTATCACCTTGTAGAAATAAGGTGCTAAATTCTCGCCTTATAGGATAGTTTTTACGTAAACTATCAAAGCCGTCGCTCTCTAGACGACGAAGTAATATTCCGTCATCGCGGCGAACGTCATAAATTAAATGCACTAAACGGGCAATATCTTGCTCATTAAGGCTTGGCGTAACAGTTGCATTTGTAACAGCTGGTGTTGGTAAAAAATCATCCAACGATTTAATCGCCTCAACACCTTTGAGCTGACACAGTTTTTGATACAACATTTGTGTACCACGAGCTTTCCCCTCAAGTGTATGCCCTGCAATATGCACACTAGCGTAACGAACATGCTCTAGTAATTCAGTTAAAATATTGGGTTCTTTCTCCCATACATCAAGTACTAAATCTAAATCAGCCCCAGCTTCCATTACCTCAAGCAATGCTTGGTTATCAATTACATCGCCACGGCTTGCATTAATTAGCGTGCTTCCTGGCTTAAGTGCTTTTAAACGCTCTTTACCCATCATGTGCAGTGTTTTATGCTCGCCACTTTTAACAAGGGGAACGTGAAAAGTAACAACATCTGACTGCGCTAATAACTCATCAAGCGCTACATGCTCTTGTAATAAGCCTTGTTCGTGCTTAATCGGATCGCACAGCAGTACAACTACGTTTAATGCTTTTAATTTTTGCGCCAAACATGTACCAATGTTGCCCATCCCTACAATACCAATTGTTTGAGCACACAATGGACGCGCATTTTCTTGGCTTAATGCAAATAAGCTACTAATTACATATTCAGCTACAGCAACAGCATTACAACCAGGTGCACTTGTAAAAGCAATATTTCTATCATGCAGCAATTGCGTATCAATATGGTCAATGCCGATTGTGGCAGTACCTACAAAGCTCAACTTGTTAGCTTGTACCAAAAGTTCATGATTAACATTAGTCACCGAACGAGTAAGAAGAACATCTACATCTATTAATTGTTCAGGCGTTAATTTACGACCATCAAAACGCTCAACCTCACCAAAGTCTGCAAAGTACTGCTCAACTAAAGGCATATTTTGATCGGCAAGAATTTTCATTACAGAGTCCGTTTGGCATTTAAGAGGCGCCATTGTAGCGAACAACCTAGCCTTTACACAAACTAAAAAGGCGCATTTTAGTTAATACAAACACTCAAAAATGGGGATGTGGATTGTTTTAAATCAGCAATTAAAATTAGGAATTTAAACGATGCAAATAATAACCTTACTATTGAATACACAAAGGCCGAATCACAGCATGATTCGGCCTTTATTATGCAAAATAAACTTCAATTACATTATATTTTATTTACTTGATTTTAGTTTATAGCTCAAAATCTTTTTTGAATTTCAAACCAAACTCACTTCGATCATTACTACGCATTACGCCAACAAAACCTGATTGTTGTAGACGACCAACATCGTAAACTTCGTTTAGAACGTTTTCACCATACAGTGTAACTTCCATATCGCCATATGGATTAGTGTAGGAAATGTTAAAACCAACTAGTTCACGAGAATCTATTGTCTCACTTTGGTTATAAACTGATTGCCCTTGCATTTCGCTTCGGTACGAATAGTTAGCATTAAACGCAAGTGTTGCGCCGCTCTCTAAATCCATAAAGTAAGAAGGTGCAACCATGACAGTCCAGCGTGGTGTAAGTGCTGGTGAATCGCCTTTACCTATACCTTGTACACCCTCAGCCACTTCTGTTATTTCAGAATCTAAATAACCAACTGCACTGCGAATAGTAAAGTCATCAGTAATAGCGACGGTTGTTTCAAGCTCAATACCTTGTGCTTTAGACTGACCCGCATTTTCTACAATTGTTACGAAACCGCCACCTGCTGTTGGGTCTGAAAACGGTAATGCTAAATCAGTGTAATCAGTCACAAATACCGCAAGCATCATAGATACATTTTCGTGTACTTGGCCTTTTAGACCCATTTCGTAGTTAATCGCTTTCGTTTCGTCAAATGATACAAACTGGTCTGGTCCACCAAATGGGCGCGGTGGAAAACCACCTGTTTGGTAGCCTTTTTGAATCTGGCCATACACATTCATATTATTGCTAAGCTGATAAGATGCATTTACATCCCAGGTAACTGCATCAAAATCTGCACTTACATACTTACGAGTAAGAAATGATGGGAATATAGCATTTGCATCTTTTTCATCTTTTGAATAACGAAGGCCACCACCTACCGTTAAATCGTCAGTTAAATCGTAGCTTGCATTAAAGTAGGCTGCGTAAGAATTAGTTTCTTGGTTAATTTCAAAATCGCCGTAACCACCAAATGATTCTGTTACTCCGTCATTCAATAAGCCATTGGGTGTATTAAATGGGCTGAATACAAATGGGCCTGAACGTGTAAAGCCATCTTCATTAAAAAAGTAAAGGCCTGATACAAAGTCCATATTATCAAATGTCGCATTTAGTTGAATTTCAAACGAGTACTGATCAGCTCCGCCCTCTTCTGGAAACTCAGATAAGTTTAAAGGTGATGCATCGTCATCTAGGCCACCTTCATACTCAGATGTACGGTAGCTTGAGATAAACTTAGTAGTATAAGTATCGTTAATTGCCCAATCAGCCGAGAACGATGTGCCCCAACCTGAGTAAGAGGTTGATTCAATACCTGCAACGGTTGTACCTAAATCATCAGGGTCTGATGGAATTAAATCTTGAGTCAATAATGGGAAGTCGCCATTAAACACATCGTTTGCATCTAGCGGGTCAGTTAATTCAATTGTGTAAGGCGATTGACCTGACTCGTTATCAACTCCATCTAAAGCAAAAGTGAATGCTAAATCGCTGTTCGCTTGCCATTTAAGGGCTACACGACCACTAAATTCTTCTTCCTCACCAATTTCTTTCTCTGGATTTGCTAAATTAACAGCTTCACCAACACCATCACGTGTTTTGTAAGATGCACTCGCAGACATGCTTAGTTCATCGTTTAGTGAGTTATTAAAATAAACATCACCAGCAATACGTCCACGACTTCCCAGCTTAGCTGAAGTAGTTACAATACCTTCATCACCAGGTTGCTTTGTAATTACATTTACAGCGCCACCTAATGTATTACGACCATATAAAGTACCTTGTGGACCACGAAGCACTTCAACACGCTCAACATTAGGTAATGATAAATTAGAACCCATTTGACGACCTAAATAAACGCCATCTAAGTATACGCCGACACCTGGATCAGTAGTTATTATGTGATCTTGCAGACCAATACCACGAATAAATACAGACGCATGTGCTGCATTACCAACACCGTAACGGGTGATGTTTAAGTTTGGAACATATTTACCAATATCTTCAAGATTACTCATGTTGGCTTTATCAATTAGGTTCGCCCCAATTGATGTGATAGCAGTTGGAGATTCAAACAGGCTCTCTGTACGTTTACGAGCTGTGACCTCGATTTTTTCAAACGCGTCTTGTTTTGCTGTTGTTTTGGCTTCTTCAGCATTTACTGAGGTAGATAGTGCAGCGACAATTGCTAGGCTTAACTGTGAGAGTGTGCGTAGTTTCAAAATATTCTCCAAAGGATACCGTGTGATTTTTGTTATGCTTTTATATTGATAATATAAATTTTAGGCATAAAAAAAGACGCTAAATAGCATCTTTCCTCTGGACAGGTATTATATGACATTATTGTGAATAAATGTATAAAATTATTTAAATAAATTCATAGAAAATGACAGTAATTTAAGCATTGTTAGCTTTAAATGAATTATCATAAATAAACCCCTTTGATATTTACCTCAGTAATAAACTGTTTTAAAACAAAAAATCTCATAAATACTATTTTAAAGAGCGCATAAAACATACTCATACATGTACTTTAGTGTATAAAAAAAGAGCTAAAACACATTCAGCTATCATTGAAATTAACTAAAAATAAGAATATAGTGCTAAAATGTAGTCTATGGATAGAATATTATGAATATTGAAAATACAGCCAATAAAAGCCCCACATGCTTCACCAGCCCAAATTACACGTCACTTTTTTGTGTTGCAGCTGACTTCAACGTCCTACTTGTTAATTATCAAGCTTTAAATGTTATTACAAACCATGAACTTATAAATCAGTTTATGCTAAAAAACGGTCATCAAGGACTCGTTATTTTTGACGTGCCCAAAGACGGTGATGTACTAGCATTAAAAGAGTGGCCTAATTTGAAAGGTTTGTTTTATGAAGGCACTGACGAAGTACTACTGCAGCAAGGATTAGAAGCAATAGAACAAGGAAAACTTTGGTTTCCACGTGCGGTAACTGATGGTTGGATGAGACAAATGCTAGCGAGTGAACAACAAACTGCGCTGCAATCAAATAACTTAACCTGCAAAGAAATGAAAGTATTAAACTTGTTATTTTCTGGCTTACATTCAAGCGCAATTGCAGACACTTTATTTATCAGTGAAGCTACAGTTCGTGTACATTTACACAAGGTGTATCAAAAAATCGCTGTAAAAAACAAGCAACAAGCATTGCTTTGGTGTCAAAAAAACTTAAATAAAATTAATAGTTAAGCGGGCTTATTTGAAACCTGATTGTATCTGAATATTCTCCGGCAGCTTGCTCTCTAAAGTCAGATAAATGTATTCTAAGCGGTAATAGAAATACAGTTTGGCCATTATATGAATACACCTGCTCAATATCTTGACTAAGGTGTAACTCATCCCCTGCCATATCTAGATAGTAACCTATGTCATAGCGATGCTTATAAATACTATGTACTAGCTTACCTTTATTATCAGAGCTAACACGTAGTTTAACATCCGAGTTTGTTACTATTTGTAAGCTAGGTAACATTGAATATGTTTGTCTGGGAGTTAACTCTCCTAAACTGATAGTACTTGATAATGTATTGTAACCAAGTACTGAAAGATTCGTTCTAGGTGCTATATTTGTATCAATGTCCAATTGAAGCTCGTCTAGGAAATTATTATTTTGATCATACAATTTAACCTGTAATCTATCCTTGTAAATACCTGCTTTGACCGGTGTACCCGAAGGAATTAGGAGCTCTATTTCAGCTTTTGAGTCAATAAATTCCAACCTGCTGATTGATGAACTTAAAAGTTGTTGTGCGTTACTACTGTACCGATAGGCTATATTTTGGAATACACCTTTCAACCTTCCTTGATTTTCACTCTTTAATATAACGTGAAGCTGGCATTCCTCGTCATCAACCACACTAATTCGCAACTGTTTTTTTGCATCTGTAGTCTGTAAAGAATAGTATTGATCGAAATCATCAAATATATGCTCTACCTTATCAATTTTTGCATTACACTGCGCAAAACACATATAAGGTAAATACAATAAGACCCAGCCAATCATTGAGTTAACCACTTTTTTAGTCAACATAAATATTTCCTTTACGCTGTAGTTGTTCACCCTCTATTACATCTAATAAGAATTTTGAATTACTACTATTATTAAGCTTTACAGTATAGCGACAAGGTGCAAGCCCTGTAAGTGCAAAGCGCCCTGATTTATTAGTAAAAAATTTGTAGCTCTTTCCTGGTTTTTTTAAGCAAGAAGCAACACCAACTTGCAATATAAGTGGTTGCTTTTGGCGATCAAGTAAGGTCGCTATTACTGATATATTCTCATCCGTACCAACTGTTAAATTATGGCCACTCTTATATGATGGAAAGAGAACAATTAACCCTGAACCTAAGTCATAACCTGGAGGTAGATTTTCGACATCTATCGAGATTGCAGAATTTGTATAAGAATCAACATCACTTAATAAAATAGTTTTGAACTGATCGTTACTCGCCCTATATTGCTGTTTGTTTTTACCCAATATAATTTTGTTATCTCCTAAACTACGGTGTGCATTTACTAAAGCAAAGCTGTCATTAATAGGCTTACCAACAGCCCATTCAGTTTCGGCAAAAGCCAAACTAGACGCAAAACTCACTCTGCTTTGATGTGATACATTGTTGCTATTAAACTGTTCAAATGAGCTCGCATGGTCAAGGCTAAATAAAAACCTGTTTCCGCTATACTGCGAAGTTAAATCGAACAAAGCTGCATTTTCATCACTCATTTCAACTCCTGCCCTCATACTAAGAGCGCCAGCATACCGGTGATTTGAACTGTGGTTTAACTCAAAACGAGTCGCCTTTCTTCTTGATTGGTGTGAAAGCTTAGCTCTAATAGGGTTACTAAACTTATAAGATAAAGATAGCTGGATCCCCCAAGCATTTTCTTTTGCAATTTCATCAAATTGCACACCAAAATTGTAACGCCAATCACTGCTATTTAAGTTACCAGAAAAATTTACTCCAGCTGATTTATCATAATAAGATTGTGCATGTGCTCTATTTAAATTTGCATAAAAAGCAACTTGCAAGCTAGGGTCAAAAACAAAACTATAATTAGATTGTATGAGATGTTCTTGAAATTGTGCATTATTTAATAACTCAGGGCGATACCCAATAGAGCTAAATCCAACAGAGCTATACTCATAACCTATGCTAAAGCTTTGCTGCAAAGAACTACTATCATAAAAGCTACTGTATAATAATCGGTAAGCATGTCCTGTACGATCAGCGAAACTAATAGCATTTTCAAACGCAACTTTGCCTACTTGAGTAGCAAAGATATTTTTGAAACCAAGCTGTTGCACATATTCATCCATTTGTAGTGTAAAGCCTGATGTCCAACTTGGCGATATACCATAATCCAAGTAGCTACTAAGAAGCGGGTAATCGTTACTATATTCTAACTGCTCAGCTAATTTAGAAGGTATACCTAAGTGAATTTCGTATTCTAGCTGTCCCTGAGCAAATAAGTCTAAACCCGTAGTTACGTCAAAATCTATGTAATGCACCACGCCAGCTATATCTGTAATCCGTAAACTAATATTATTGCTTCCCTCTTTAAGAGGGATATCACTTAAAGAATACGTACCAACTCCTAGGTTCAACCTGCTTATAATTTTGCTATCCGCAAAAACTTCTATAGAAGAAGGACTCTCTAAAGTGAAGCTTTTGGAAGCGCTAGGACGAATAGTCTTATTAGAAACTAATGCAAAGTCATGAGCCAATGAAACACCTAAAAATCGTGATGTTGATTGAAAATAACTACCTGAACTATAGTTATCTCCTACTGAGATACGCATCCCCGCAAGAGGAGTATCATGAGTTAATCGTGTTCCCAATCGTCTATAACTTGAGTCTTTTTCAGTTATTTCTGATATGTACTCGACTTCATTTTCTATTACCCATCCCTGCCAGTTTAATGCCATTTCTGCACGTGTTGCTAACTGCCTTCTTGTTTTATCTACTCCAATAATTTGACTATGCAAAAGGCTAGCATAAAAATTAGTAAAGCCACTTAAATCAGCAACATTCTCAGCATGTAAATACCTAATATCAGGCTTTAATGTCAAGGCTCTCATGGTAATAAACTTTAAAGGAACACTTATTTGTAAGTTAAAATTACTGAAGTCGAAATGCAAAGCAAAACCACTATCCTCTATTGCCTGATGGGTAAGCAAACCGTCATGAACTTTTGCTGATAACTTTGAAAAAAGTTCGGGAAACAATACATCTTGAAAAGCAGAGTGAACATCGTTCCATTTAACTATCAGCCTATCATCAGGCTCAATAACTAGCGCAATTTTACCAATTGAGCTGCTATTGAGTTCAGCTTCAACGCTTAATTCAATTGTATGATTTGTTGGATTTATTTTTGCAAAACAGTTCAACGTAAGAGTAAGCAAAAGAAAATAAATTAGTAGCCGCATAATCACTTTTCCAGTTTTAAGTACAGCTGCTTTAGGTTGTTCTTATTTATAGAAGTTGAAACCGGTACTTCAATGTGACTAATACTATGCGGAGCAAAAAATACATCATATCCCTTGGCTCTCAGCTGCTGCTTTAAAACTCTTTGTACCAATACTTCACTATTAATATCTATGAAGTTAAGATCATACTCACTTAAACGGCTTGCACCTGGGCCAATATTTTTAATATTAGTTGTAATATAATTACCTTCTATAGAAAGAGGAGCTACTACTAAATTGGGTTTTAGCTTTAGCTGGTCAACATGAACCACTAGGTTCACATTTAATCGAAGATTTAGTGCTGGGCCGCTAGTTGTAGAATGATTTAAAATGGGCTGTTCAATCAGGCTAATCTGGTAACTTTTATCAGATTCAGGTAAAACTTCAGTTAACCACTTAAATTGTAGTTGTTGAGCTTGACCAGGCTCTAGGTATAGCGATGGTGGGAAGACCCATAGTGGCGAATCAGTTATAGCTTTGAGCTTTGGCTCTTCTTTTGCGTCCTCCTCACTAAATTTAATTTCAAATATTTGTATATCGAATGCTATCTCACGAGTTAGATCATTACGTACTAAGCTGTTAGCATCTTCATTAGGTGAAAAAGTTATCACCATAGGTCTTACCTCAATTGCATAAACAGGCCAAAAGAAGTTCAATAAAAAGCATGCTGGTATAATTAAAAAAAATGGCCTATTCATGCACCACCATTAACTTACTTAAATTGGGATCAAATCTTGCTGGCATTTGCAATGTAACCTCACGGCTAGAGTAAGGTAATAAAAACTGATCTGAAAGGGCTTCTTTTAATTTGTCATCCTTAAGTTCTAACTTTTCACCAGAACTCTCAATTATCCATTGAGTTTTTGTCAAGCGAATATATTTATTTCCTTTGTTTTCTAAATACACCTTCCATAAACCCTCACTAGCTTGCTGCTTACCATTAACAACTAACTGTGCATGTGCTTGAATAGGTACTACGTTATATAGAGTTTGAAAAACATAGCCAACTCCAATTGAAGATTGACTGCCTCCACTTAAATCAACATCAAGCTGTTTCACTTCTATTCGGTAAGATTTTGATGCTTTTAATATTGGTTCGCCTATGTACTTTACAATAACAGCCTGACTTTCTCCTGGAGGGATAATCGCAGTCATAGGTATGATCATAAAATCGTTGTCATTAGCAAATAACTTCTCTTTATTCTGGGAATTGATTGTTAAATCAAAACTTGAAATTTCTACTGACAATTGATTCTCGGAAGTATTGGTTACTCGCAGTAACACCTGGGAATTTGCACCCAATGGCTGTAAATCAGCCACCATAGGCTCGACCTGAAATGCAAAAATACGGAAAGATATGAATATTGACAGAATAATTATTTTATTGCGCATTTAATACCCCTATTTTGTAATAAAAGGCAGCCTTAGCTGCCTATTTAATTTTTACAAAGCAGTTATAGTCAATAATAAATTATCAGCATAATCCCCGGCCATTGAATTCCCATAACCACTGGTTAGGCCAACAGTCAATTTTGCATCGACCCCCGTAGCCACCTGAGCATTAGTAGTCATTCGCTGCTCACTAGCTTTTTGCTTACTTGTGTTGTCTGCATCAAGTACTAAATTGAAATTATTAGCGTCAGCCACATCTAGTTTTGCTTGATATTTAACTCCGAATGCTGCATTAGATTGATTTTCCAACCAACCATTTGAAGACTTCAATTTTACAACTGCGTCATTAGCGCTGTTACATGTAACCTTGAAGTCAACATCTAAAGAACCTGTTGCGCTCTTTATTTGCTGTTCAGTAAAATCAAAATCACCTGTAAAGGTTGTTGCATTACAAATAACAGGAACAGTTCCTCCTGGAGCAAAGTCTTGGCTAGTTGCTAATACAGAACCTGATGCGAATGTTGTAAATGCTGAAATTGCTGAAATTACGATTAGTTTATTCATTGTTATATTCCTTATCCATGTGACATATAGTTTGTTTTGTTAATAAATGTGCGTCTATAGCACGCCACCCGATACTACTGATGGTGTCATTTCTATGCGGATCACGTCCTGGTAGCTTCCTGCATATATCAAAGGTTCATCTAGAGTTAACTGAATCTCAGCAATGGTATTAAATAAGATATCATCAATATTAAAGTTATAGGTCGATTTGATTGCCTGTGCCGATATAGACACAATTTTATTGGCACCTTCCAACGTCCAGTTAATATTATATGAACTTATTCTATTACTTTGCTCATGGCTTAAACCGCCATTAAGAGACTGCATTGATATTCGCATTGGTGAATTACAGTTGATCTCTAATGTTGTATTAGCAACGCCATTAGAAGAAAACTCTAAGTTATTATTTTGTGAGGTAAATTCACATACTGGAGAGATAAAACCAACCAATATAATACTTACTTCATCATTGCTATATGCATTGGATGCAAAGCAACATAATACTAACCATGCTAACCTCTTCATCGTTATCACTTCCTTTGAACTACCTTGCTAATACAGTGTCCATGTTAAGCTAAAATTCAGGTTTAGGAAGTTGGTATTTGATTACAAAACAAAGGGTAATACTAAATAAGCTGTAAATAAGCATACCACTGGGTATAAACATCTATGTGATTCGTAATCAGTAAATAAAAAGAACCAATTTGTGATTAGCCCCTTCCTAAAGCCCCATAGCAATATATTTAATGCTTATAAACAACGCTACACGCTACAAACAAAGCATAAACAACGAACGAGATATCAATCACTACCTTCGAAATAATTCACTAAACAATGTTAATAAATTTAAAATTTTAGCTTCAGTAAAATCACTAACTTTAATTAGGAAAGTCTGATAACTAAAAATTGAAAATTTCAAGGTAAACTAAAGGCTCACTTCTTTTTTATTAACTAGCTAAGTTAGGTAAAAACCAAATTTACTTCTATAATCTTATTGAAATCAACATCCAAATAACAAATAGGAAATATATATGAAAAAGCTATCTGTAGCAGTAGCTGTATGTGCTGTACTTGCATCTAGCTATGCAAGCGCTGAAGTACGTATTAATGGTTTTGCATCTATCGTGGGTGGTAAAAGCCTAGACAGTGATCAAACCTTATACGGATATGACGACGATATCTCATTTAAAAATGAGAGTAAGTTCGCTTTACAACTATCTGCTGATCTTCAAGAGAAGCTAACGGCTACGGCTCAAATTATTGCGCGTGGAGAGGACGACTTTGACGCCACATTCGAATGGGCATACGTTACTTATGAATACAGCGATGAACTGCAATTTAGCGCTGGTAAAATGCGTGTTCCTTTTTACAAGTATTCTGATTTCTTGGATGTAGGTTATGCTTATCGATGGGTACGTCCGCCAAAATCAGTATACGGTATCCCATTTTCAACTTATGAAGGAGTTAGTGTAGTTTACAGCTCTCAATTGGGTGATTGGGATTCTACGCTTCAAGGCTTTTATGGTGCATTCGATGGTGATATTGACGTATTTGGAACAGAATTACCTGCTGAATTAAATAATTTAGGCGGTATAAACTGGAGTCTATCATACGACTGGTTCAGTGCGCGAGCTGCATACATTGTGGCCGACACTAGCATTTCATCAGAGGATAGCGGCCTAATTGGTCTCGTAAGTGTATTGTCTGATAGTGGCTTAACTAATACTGCGAATGACCTAATCACTGAAGAAGATAAAACGAGCTTCGTTGGCGTTGGTTTTTCTGTTGATTATGAAAACTTTTTGTTTGATGCCGAATATACGCAATTTGAGGTTGAAGACAGTATACTACCAGAACAGTCACAGTATTACGCATCAGTTGGTTACCGTATTGACAGTGTAATTGTTCATTTTACTTATGAAGACAATGATGACAAACATGACTCATCACGTTTTAATACCATTGAGTCAATACCAACCTTAAATTCAGCTGTAAATGGTGCTCTTGAAGGTCTTCGTGCACAAAGTAACGTATACACAATTGGTGCACGTTATGATTTTCATCCTTCCGCTGCTTTCAAGATCGACTTTAGTCGTTTTGAAGATGACATAACTGATACAGAGACGGATGTTGTAGCTGTCGGTGTAGATCTTGTCTTTTAATTGGAGCTTATGATGAAAAAATTAATTTTAGTAAGTGCACTTTCATTGTGCTCAATTAATGTATTTGCAGAAGTTGCTGTGATTATTAATCCAAGCAATGCTAGCTCTATAGATGCTGACACAATAAAAAAGATTTATCTGGGAAAAAGTAAGTCATTTAGTAATGGCGATAAAGTTAATCCTATAAATCAAGACGGTACATCTGTAGCTGATGAATTTAACGACAAAGTAGTGGGTAAGTCTAGCAGTCAGTTAAATGCATATTGGTCAAAGCTTGTATTTACAGGTAAAGGTACCCCGCCTGAAAAACTAACAACTGACCAAGCTGTTATTGATTTTGTTGCAGCTAATGGAAATGCAATTGGCTATGTTGATAGTGCTAAAGTGACCGATAAAGTAAAAGTAATTGCGACCTTTTAGCAGTGAAATTGATATAAAAACCACCCAGAGGTTAGTACAGATAGGTTGAGAAATATTTAACCAATCGATAAACCGGCCTTCTGGTTCGTTTATGAAGGCTTCTGAATTTATTCAGAGGCCTTTTTTTGCAACCCACTACAACACTTTCTCTAGCCAATAGCTACGCACCCAATTCAGAAGACTTCTGTCAACTGAGTGTTACGACGTGTGCAATTAATATTATTAACTCAATTCAGACTATGTTTATTGAGATCTCAGGGAGCATCCCTAAATAAATAGAGCAATAGTAAGCTAAAGTAGAGCATCACATATTACTAATAAAGCGAGAGTGGACATATACTAGGTATGTCAAACCAATTATCCAAACAAAAAAGCCAGTCAGCGGTTAACTAACTGGCATCAACCCTAGGGTAGATTTTTATACTGACTCAGTACTAAGCTTTACTCGATTCTAAACTTAGCGGTTGCATCTAATAGGTTATCAGATAGGTAATGTAGGTTTTTGGCTACGTCGCGTACAGCAAGTAGTGAGTCCATAGTATCTTCGAACGATACATGCATATTTGACACATTATCTACTACCATAGCTGCAACGGATGTTTGTTCTTCAGTTGCTGCTGCTATTTGCGAATTCATACCATTAATTTCTAACATTTGCTCTGCGATTTTCTCTATTGAAATACCTGTTTTTTCTGCGGCTGTAGCATTATCTGTTGCCATATCACGTGCTGAAGTCATAGCAGCTACAGATTCATTTGCGGCAGTCGTTAATGATCCCAATAGTTCACGTATTTCATTAGTAGAATGTGCAGTGCGAGAAGCCAGTTCACGAACCTCATCTGCCACTACAGCAAAGCCTCTTCCATGTTCACCTGCTCGTGCAGCTTCAATAGCAGCATTAAGAGCAAGTAAGTTTGTCTGATCTGCAATAGACGTAATTACATTCAAAATCTGCGATACATTTTTTGTATCGTCCGCAAGCTTATTAATAGTCCCTGCAGCTCGATTAATTTCATCACTGAGCGTACGAGAAGCGGTAACTGACATCTGTACTTGTGTACGACTTTGTTCAACTTCTTTCTCGGCCGTTTCAGCAGCGTGAGAAGCGTTAGCTGCAGATTCTGATATATCACCAACACTCTGCTTCATTTCTTCCATAGATTGCTTAACAATTTCAGCATCAGTGGTTTGCTTTGTTGTAGCACGCTCAGCTTGTTCCATACCTTGAACTAGTCGTGTTGAGTTTTCCATTAAAGGCTCACATACAGCAATAACTTCAAGAACTGTTTCTCTTAGTAAGGAAATAAATGCGTTAAAATTAATAGAGACTTGGCCAATTTCGTCTTCTGAGTTAACAGATAGCTGTGTGCTTAAAGAACCATTGCCGCTTGCTAATAAACTAAGGTTGTTAGCTGCATCACTCGCAGATGAACCTATATTCTTAGCAATCCAAATAGCCATAAACAATAATAAAATTAATGAAATAATGGATACAGCTAACATTAGAGTTAATGCTTCATCAGAGCGCGCTTTAGTGTTGGCAACCAGTTCAAAAAAACGATTATCCGCTTTTTGTTGAGCGCCTTTAAAGCTTTCTAAAACAGATCCATATAAACTTGTTTTAAGCTGCGCTTGTTGCTGAATCTTACTAAAATCAGCAGTACCGTTAACCATACCTGTAGCAATACTTGAGGATATTTTTTCATAATCTGACAACTCATTAATAATATCGTTATTAATGTAGGAGTTATTAAGTTGCGTTATTAAGGTAATATTAGACTCTAAAGTTTGATATACCTCGTCTGCTTTAACTATAAGATCTTGCTCACCAAACGTAACCGCTTGGGTATAAAGTTCATCAAGTTTTTCTAAAAGCCCTACGTTTTGCGACGTTATTTTTACAACTTTATACGATGAGTTACTCATTTCATCGAGAGAAACCTTATTATCATTCATAGCTAAATAGTTTATCAATACGATCACTATAAAAGCCACTACCGCAATGCATGTTATTGCATGTATTTTTTTTGTTATGCTTAGGTTTTGAAAAGAGAAGCCTGAAGCCATACTGTGCTACCTTATTTTATTGTCTATATTTATTATCGGCGTGATATCTATAAGTGTGAGCTAAATTTGTAATATTTCTAGTTTTTTCTAACAAATAGAAGGATTATTTAACAACAACCACACACTGTCCAAAAAACAATCACAATAAATTACAGATACAAAAAAACCAGTAACATCACTGCTACTGGTTTCTAAATTTGGTGCGGATGGGGGGACTTGAACCCCCATGCCCTAAAGCACCACCCCCTCAAGGTGGCGTGTCTACCAATTCCACCACATCCGCATTTTTTAAGCTTTCGCTTAATTGTTAAACATGTGATTTATTTGAGGACTATAAATCGTTTAACGATAGCTTTACGCTAAATTAGTTTGGTACGTCAGAGCTTTGCTCTTTAGTAGATGTTACTGGAACATCTTCTTCAACAGGAACTACTGTTTCTACTGCTGGAGCTGCTTCTAGGTTTTCCCATTCGTCAGTCTTTTTAATTTGACCAGCAGTTAGGTTTCCTAACACAATGCTTAATACAAAAAATACCGTTGCTAAGCTTGTGGTTGTTTTTGTCATAAAGTTACCTGCACCTGACGAACCAAAAACTGTGCCTGATGCACCAGCGCCAAATGAAGAACCCATATCTGCGCCTTTACCTTGTTGAATTAAAACCATTCCAACTAGAGCCAAAGCCACAACTAAATAAACTACTAATAAAATTTCGTACATCTTATACAGTCCCTTTTGCACTGTTACAGATTGCAGTAAAAGATTCTGCTTTTAGACTTGCGCCGCCAATTAAGCCGCCATCTATATCTGTTTGTGCAAATAATAATTCGCTATTTTTTTCATTAACGCTACCACCATATAAGATGGTAAGCCCTTGTGCTAAATTGCTATCAAGTGATGCAATTTTGTCACGGATAAATTTATGAACAGTTTGTGCCTGCTCTGGCGATGCAGTCTTACCTGTGCCTATGGCCCAAACGGGCTCGTATGCTATCACAGAATCTTTCAGTGCTGCTACACCTAATTTCTCTATTACTGCATCAATTTGTGCAGCAACTACTTGTTCGGTTTGGCCGTTTTCTTGCTCACTTTCGCTCTCGCCTACACATAATATTGGTGTTAACCCAACTTGCTGTGCTCTAGCAAACTTTTCAGCGACTGTTGCATTACTTTCGTTATAAATACTGCGGCGTTCAGAATGACCAACGAGTACGTAAGTTGCACCTAAATCTTTTATAAGCTGCGCATCAACTTCACCAGTAAATGCGCCAGGTGTATTTTCAGAAACAGTTTGAGCTCCTGTAGAAACACCGCTAGCTACCATTGCTGGTACAAGTGGGAATGGAGGAAATAAAACAATGTCCATCTCTTGTGATTTTACATCGTTAATAGCGTCAGACATTTGTTTAACTAACTCTAAAGAGCCATTCATTTTCCAGTTGCCTGCGACCATCGCCTTGCGTATTGCCATTATCCACTCCACATTAGAAAGCGGGCGAGATATTAACTTTTCTCGCCCAAAGTTACAAGAGATTATTGTTATTAATCAGTTTGTTTGCTCATAGATTCTACAACAGCTGCAATTTTTTGAGCGCTGTCTATTACAATCTTTTCTTGCTCGGCTTCAACCATAACACGAACCACAGGTTCAGTGCCTGACTTACGCAGTAAAACACGGCCTTTATCGCCTAAAGCAAGCTCTACTTCTGCTACAGCTGAAAGCACTTCTGGTGCTTTTGTCGGGTCAGTTCCAGCTGTATAACGCACGTTAATCATCTTCATTGGATACTTGGTAAAACCAGCGCCTAAGTCTTGCAATGTGCGATTTTGTGCAACCATTGCAGCAAGTACTTGTAAGCTTGAAATAATACCATCACCCGTACTAATTAAATCTAGGTTTAGTACATGCCCTGAGCTTTCACCGCCAATTTTCCAGCCTTTTTGCTGTAGTAATTCCATAACATAGCGGTCCCCTACTTTACTGCGAGCAAACTCGATACCTTTTGCTTTTAAAGCGTTTTCAAGGCCCATGTTTGACATAACAGTACCAACTACACCACCACCCAAATTATCATCTTGAGCTGCTTGGCAAGCAATAATATAAACCAGATCATCACCATCAAAAACACGGCCATTATGATCAACCATCATCACGCGGTCACCATCACCATCGTATGCAATACCTACGTCGGCTTTAAGTTCGAGCACTTTACGTTTAAGAGTATCTACGTGAGTAGCGCCACATTCATGGTTGATATTAACGCCGTTAGGCTCACACGCATGTGTTATTACTTCTGCGCCAAGTTCACGCATAACAGAAGGTGCAATATGATAAGTAGCGCCATTTGCGCAATCGACAACAATTTTAAGACCTTCTAAAGACAGGCCTTGCGGGAACTGGCTCTTACAAAACTCTATATAGCGGCCATCCGCACTGACTAAACGCGATGCTTTGCCTAATTTATCTGAAGCAACACATGTCATTTGCTCATCAAGCATCGCTTCAATTTCAAGCTCTACTGCATCATCAAGCTTTAAGCCTTGACCATTGAAAAACTTAATACCGTTATCGTAATACGGATTATGTGAGGCACTAATTACAATACCTGCCTCAGCACGAAATGTTTGCGCTAAATAAGCAACGGCCGGTGTCGGCATAGGACCCAATAATACAACATCAATACCAGCAGCAATTAAACCAGCCTCAAGTGCGGTTTCAAGCATGTAGCCCGAAATACGCGTATCTTTACCAATAATTACTTTTTTAGTACCACTTTGCGATAATACACGCCCAGCAGCCCAGCCTAGCTTCATTGCAAATTCAGGGTTTATTGGAGCAGCGCCTACAAGTCCACGCACGCCATCGGTGCCAAAATATTTTCTTTCTTTCATTGTGAAATTCCTTGTTCGCAGGCTTGATATACACCAAGTACATCTGCGGTTTCTTTTACGTCATGTACACGAATAATTTTTGCGCCATTTTGCGCTGCGATTAACGCACCCGCTAAGCTGCCCGCTAACCGTTCATTTGTATTTCTGTTTAATAAATTACCTATCATCGATTTACGAGATAATCCGGCCAATAATGGCAAACCTAATTTATTAAAATCATCAAACTTAGCCAATATTTGATAGTTATGACTAAGCGTTTTTCCAAATCCAAAACCTGGGTCTAGAATAAGTCGTTCAAACTTAATCCCAGCTGTTTCACATGCTTTAATACGTTCACTAAAAAACATACTTATATCTGCAAACAAATTATCGTAATGAGGTGACGATTGCATGCTCCGGGGCTGCCCTTGCATATGCATTAAACAAATTGCTACATCTTCATACTGCGCAACCGTTTCTAAGGCGTCTATTTCTCGCAAAGCTCTAACATCATTGACTATATCTGCCCCTGCAAGTATTGCTTGTTCCATTACTTGCGCTTTACTAGTATCAATTGAAATAACGCAATCACTGTGCTGACGTATCGCTTTAATAGCGGGGATTACTCGAGCAAGTTCATCTTCTAAGCTAACATCTGGCGCGCCTGGGCGAGTAGATTCTCCCCCTATATCTAAAATTGTCGCACCGTCATCTAATAATTGCATTGCGCGTTTTAGCGCTATTTTGGGATCTAAAAACTGCCCACCATCAGAAAATGAATCCGGCGTTACATTTAATATTCCCATAATAACGGGCTTTTCAAGATTAAGCGTACGCCCTCTCGGAAGCTTTAATATGTTAGTCATTGCCAACCTTTATTCTTTTTCTAAATAGCTGATACAAAAAAGCCCCGAAGTTCGGGGCTTTCATTACTATTTTAACGATTATTCAGCTTTGTCATCAAGGTTTGTTTCATCTTTTTTTGATGAATCATCAGTCTTTTGACTTTCATCAGCAACTGGTTCTTGAGGTTCTTCCGCTTTTACCGGTTTAGCTTCATGACGGTCATGTGCATCACGCGGTTCACGTACTGGTTGGCGTGCCATTAAATCATCAATTTGCTTTGCATCAATAGTTTCGTATTTCATTAACGCATCTTTCATTGAGTGAAGAATATCAATATTTTCTTTTAATATTTCCTCTGCTCTTTGATAGTTACGATCTGAAAGTAATCGAACCTCTGCATCAATTACTTTTGCCGTGTCGTCCGACATGCTAGATGAACGACTACCGCCACCACCCATATACATTTCGTTCTGATCTTCAGCGTAAAGTAACGGACCTAGTTTTTCACTTAAACCCCAATGTGTAACCATTTTACGCGCTATATCTGTAGCTCGTTCAATGTCATTACTTGCACCCGTTGTTACTTTATCTGCGCCGTAAATAAGCGCTTCAGCAATACGGCCACCATAAAGGCTAGAAATCATTGATTCTAAAAGCTCTTTTGAATGGCTAACACGATCTTGTTCAGGCAAGTACATTGTTACACCCAGCGCACGGCCACGTGGAATAATAGATACTTTATAAACCGGATCATGTTCTGGCACCATACGACCAACAATTGCATGGCCAGCTTCATGGTACGCTGTCATTGCTTTTTCTTGCTCGCTCATCACCATGGTCTTGCGCTCTGCGCCCATCATGATTTTATCTTTAGCAGCGTCAAATTCAGCCATACTTACAACACGTTTATTACCACGCGCTGCATAAAGTGCAGCTTCGTTTACTAAGTTTGCTAAATCCGCGCCAGAGAAACCTGGAGTACCACGTGCTATAAGAGCAGCTTCTACGTTATCGCCTAATGGCACTTTACGCATGTGTACTTTAAGTATTTGCTCACGACCACGAATATCAGGTAAACCTACTTCAACTTGACGGTCAAAACGACCTGGGCGAAGTAATGCAGGGTCTAATACATCTGGTCGGTTAGTTGCTGCGATAACGATAATACCTTCGTTACCACCAAAACCATCCATTTCTACTAGCATTTGGTTAAGTGTTTGCTCACGTTCATCGTTACCGCCGCCCATACCAGCACCACGTTTACGACCAACAGCGTCAATCTCATCTATAAAGATAATACAAGGCGCCGCTTTTTTAGCTTGCTCAAACATGTCACGTACACGTGACGCACCAACACCCACAAACATTTCAACAAAATCTGAACCAGAAATTGTAAAAAATGGCACTTTAGCTTCACCAGCAACAGCCTTCGCAAGTAACGTTTTACCGGTACCTGGAGGACCAACCATTAGTACACCTTTAGGAATACTACCGCCAAGTTTTTGAAACTTAGAAGGATCTCGTAAAAAGTCTACCAGCTCAGTAACATCTTCTTTCGCTTCATCACAACCTGCAACATCAGCAAACGTTGTTTTAATTTGATCTTCACTCATTAAGCGAGCTTTACTCTTACCAAATGACATAGCGCCTTTACCGCCGCCGCCTTGCATTTGACGCATGAAGAATATCCATACACCTATAAGCAGTATCATCGGGAACCAAGAAATAAATATACTTGCTAAGAATGATTGTTCTTCAGGTTGTACACCCTTCACATTTACATCATTTTTAAGTAAATCATTTATTAAGTCTTCATCGTACATTGGCATCGTTGTTTGAAAACGCTCACCACTGCTCTTAGTACCAGTAATATTTCCTGTACCGCGGTCGATAATAACTTCTTGTAAAGAGCCACTGCGGACATCTTTTACAAATTGAGTGTAACTTGTTTGACGATCAACTTGCTCGCCGCCATTAAAGCTCTGAAAGACTGACATCAGCACAACTGCAATCACCAGCCATAGTATTAAATTTTTCGCCATATCGCTCAAGGGGTTAACCTCTTGTATCCAATTAATTTAAATTCAACTAAACGCCAAGCAACTGTACTACAGTTTGTATCCAGTCGCTACTATATATACTTCCCGAGAACGGGCACGTGAGGCATCAGGTTTGCGTATTTTCACTGCTTTAAAACTATTACGTACATCTTGCAAGTATTGATCAAAGCCTTCTCCTTGGAAAACTTTAACAATAAATGCGCCATTTTTCTTTAGTACTTGACTACACATATCCAGCGCAAGTTCTACCAAATACATACTACCCGCTTGATCTACTGAGTTATTACCACTCATATTTGGTGCCATGTCAGAGAGTACCACATCAACATTTTTACCATCAATACGTTTTAACAACGCATTTAATACAGCCTCCTCACGAAAGTCACCTTGTAAGAAGTCAACACCCGCAAGTGAATCCATCGGTAATATATCACACGCGATCACTTGGCCTTTGTCACCTACTTTTTCAGCCAAATATTGAGACCAACTTCCTGGAGCCGCCCCTAAATCAACAACTGTCATACCTGGACGAAGTATTTTATCTCTATTTTGTACTTCATCTAATTTAAAAACCGCTCGGGAACGCCAGCCTTTTTTTTGCGCTTCTTGAACATATTTATCATCAAAATGTTCTTTCAGCCATCGCTGTGAACTGGCTGACTGTTTTTTATTTGTCATAAATTAACACGCAACTAATTAGTAATATTCTCTAGATGGCGTTAGAATACCCTTAATTCAAGCCATATTCAGCAAAATTTGTATAAACATGACATTATCAAACAAACAAAAGCAGTTTTTAAAAGGTCAGGCACATAGCCTTAAGCCTGTAGTTTTACTAGGTTCTAACGGTTTAACCGAAGGCGTAGTAGTAGAAATTCAAAGTGCATTAGAAATTCACGAATTAATCAAAGTTAAAGTTCCAACTGACGATCGTGAAACAAAAGCACTAATTTTTGAAGCAATCGTACGTGAAACTGGTGCGACTAAGCTACAAACGATAGGTCACACTATTGTGCTTTATCGTCAAAGCGTTGAGAAAAAAATACATTTACCACGTAATTAATCCTGTTAAAGGATTGAGTACGTTTAAATTAAAAAAACCAGCTTAATGCTGGTTTTTTATTATTTAACGCTTAAATTAAAAGCTCATTTTATGATGGGTTACATCATATTCACTGCCATTACTACTAGGCTTCTTATTCAATATAAAGTACTGAGTAAATTGTGTTTCACTCATTGCTGGCACTTTTTCATTCGAAAGTAGCTCGGCTAGTTGCGGTGTTGTATTACTGTGCCCAATAACAACAACTACACCTTTTAGTTTTAGTAACTCATTTTTTAAATCACTTAGCTCACCTGCGTTATACACATTTATGTCGGTATTAAAATATGCCTGCAAAGGGGACGCTGTTTGTAACGTGCGTTTATAGTTGCTGCTGAAAATATGTATACTTTGATGTTCTTTAAACAAAGTAACTAAATTATTGGCGCGTGCTTTCCCCTCCTCTGAGAGCGCTGGGTTTTTACCCGTTAACTTTTCGCTATGACGAAACAAATATATCTCATCAGGTGCAGCAAATGCCAAACTACAATTAAATGACATGACTAAAAAAGTGATTGCTAATATTATTTTATTATTCATATTTTTTTACCTCGTTTGTATTCTAGTAGCCTGTCGATAAATTCAGTCGTTAGTTCATTGATTACGCCGGTTTCAGCATTAATTATTAAGCTAAAACCAACATTTAAGTGAGGAAATACAACCACATCACTTCTATACCCTTGCACCCAGCCACTATGATAGTAAAGCGTTTCATCAGCGTAGTTATAAACGCGCCAACCTAATCCGTAATAAGCTTCATTAAGGTGTTTTTTCCACACCCTGCGATGCATTTCTTTTTTTGTATGTGTATAAGGGCGTGTTTGTTTTGCAAGTACATCTAACGATAAAACATCGAGATACTGCCCTAATTGTGCTTTTAACCAAATAGCCATATCGCTAGCACTTGCATTTACACCTGCAGCAGGCCCTACTTTATAATAATTTTTTTTAAGCTTAGCGGTATACCAACGTTTTTTACCTCGTACATGAGGTAGTGCATAATTCTTGTCATGCACCATTTGTTCAAAACCTAAGCTCGCATCGCTCATTTTTAAAGGATCAAAAATAGCCTCTTTAAGCCACTGCGCATAATTTTTATGAGTGCTTTGTAATATCACATCATCAATAAGGCTAAACATGACGTTTTGATAGCCATAACATTCACCTGGCTTGCAAATTGGTTTAACGCTTAGGAGCTTTTGTACAATATCGGGGTAATCCATACGCGATTCGATTAAGTTATCGTACGCGTTTGGAACTAATCCACTTGAGTGACTTAAAAGGTGAAACACCTTTAAATCATCTTGATAAACAGACCCTTTAAAGTCGGTTAAATAATCACTAACAGGCTTATCTAATTCAAGTAGGCCATTAGCAGCTAACTTGGCCGACAACGACCCTGCAAATGTTTTAGAAACAGATGCCAGCCTGAAGCGAGTATGTTTATTAACTTTTTGTCCATTTCGTGATTTAGTTACGCCCATGGTGTGGATGTAGTCTGAGTTGTTTATATTTACAATCGAAAGCGCTGCACCAGGTATACCTTTATTTTTTAATTTTTTTTGTGCGTAACGGCCGTACTTTTTTACAAATGCATCCCAATCAGGATCCGCTTTTGCTGCAAAACCCACAGAACTAAACAGCAAACACAAAGCAGATAGGCAATACGATAAAGAGTTGAGATACTTCATTTTTTATAAAATTTATCTTTTTAACTACATCTGCGCAGATAATATCATGAAGTTTTGTTTGTACTAACGTACAATACGACGATTATTTGGTTTTAAGCGAGTGTTTAGTACTTATGCGTTTTTTAGTTGTGTCACTTTTTATTTTATTATCAACTGGTTGTGCTATTACAAAGCAACCAGCCGAACCACTGGCTATGCCATTAAAGCCAACATTAAAAAGTCAGACCTATCAACTTGAGTACACTACAGAGCACTCATCTCCAAAAGTTAAATCGGTTCAACTTCCTGCACATAAAGTAGTTAGAAACCAAACAGTAAAAATCATTACCGATAAGGCAAGCGTAACCGATAAACTTCTATCGCAAATTAGCCAAGCACTGAACGATAAACAACTAAAAGTAACAACTAAAAATAACAGTGACTACACACTGACTATTCAGCAACTCGATTTAACTTTCACAGACGATACTAAGTACGCAATAAAGCAACCAGAGAAGCCATTTACTTTATATTCAAATGTTGCCCAGCAATACCCAACACAACAGTGCGCTGCAATATTTGCACAAGTTAGTATGCGTCTCACGCACAAGTCATCGGGTGATGTTGTTTGGTTTGCTAAATCTTCAATCGACAGTGCAAGTTTTCATCGTGAACCACTAATTTACAATTTCACCGAAGAGCAAAAAATAACAAATGAGCTTGAGGTTGTCGCTTTTATTCATCAGCAAAACACTGACGAGGCCCGTATTGAAAGACTTGGCAAAGATATTCAAATCCCTCAGTACAAAACGTTGTCAAAACTATCTAGCCTTACCAAACTTAGCGGTCCATGTAATAGAACAGAAGTAAGTGCATTAACACCTATGATGCAGTTTTACTTGAGTAGTATATTAATCGATAAAATTAAAGTTCAGTAAATTAGGGTCTGTTGATCTTTACGGATTAAAGTTTGTTCAAACTAGGGGCTATTTAATCGCGGCGCGAGATTTGTAACCTAGTGGGCTAAGTCAAAACCGAGCAACAAAGAGTAAATAGCCCCTAGGAAGAATCCTTTGGGCAGCGCCTGTTTGGCATTAATGCTACGTTATCGCCCATTTATGGGGAATAGCCACACTGCATAGGCTCTGCCTTACCTAAATACCAAACAGACTGCTGCAAATTTAACCTTGAAAGATCAACAGACCTAACACTTACTACATTTTTTTACAGATTAAAGGAACGAATTAACAATATACTACGCTTAATAACAAATAATAATTAGGCCCTAAGGGATGAGAAACGCTTTGCTTAACCATACTTTACTGAGCATAACACTGCTTTTTTGCTGCATTTTTAGCACGTCGAGTATGGCAAGTAACCGCTATTATGCAGATAATACGTTAGAGCCAACCCAAGGCTTTGCGTGGGATTGGAGTGCTGGTGCGGGCTTTTATATTGAAGATTCTTACCTTGTCGGCATTGAGTCTTACGATAAAGGCGTTGAGCTCGACTTAAGTCTTGCTGTTTCCTACGATAAATTTTATCTTGATTTCGATCACAATCAACTCAGTGGCGGCCTTGTAATAGGCTACAGTCTTATAGATAAATTTGATTGGGGCCTAGATATATTAGGCACAAATACTCAAGCTGGATTTGACGAAAAAGGCCTCGGATTTTATAACCATGGTGTTATAAAAGAACTCCAAGGTATAAAAAAACGTAATTACGACTTTGACGTGGGCCTTCGACTTTCTCGTCGATTTGAAAATTCTCAATTCTCTTTTGAATACCTTCATGATGTATCTGGCGCGCACAATGGCTGGGTTATAAATAGCTTTTTTAGTCACATTTTGCCGTGGCGAAACTGGGAGTTTAGATCTGGTGTTGGTTTAAGCGCCTACTCTGCTGACTTTACCAATTATTACTTTGGCATTGATAGCGATGAAGCCACCAGCCTTCGCCCGATTTATAGCAGCAATGCCAGTACTAGTATTATTTTTGAGTTCCATGCTGAGTACCCAATAAGCCAAGATTGGGTGTTTTTATCCGGCTGGCTTACCACATGGTTTTCAAAAGAGATTGACGACAGTCCAATTATTTCCCAAGGATATCAACACAAAGCCAAGGTAGGCCTACGTTATGTATTTTAGATGGATCTGTGTATTACTGATCTTCCCCAGTACTTTTACTGTTAAAGCTCAGGAACCTCCTGAAGCACTTATAGCAGTTCCCGACACCTGCGTTGCATTGCGCGAAGGGCGAAATTGCTATGCTGACGTAACGCTAACGTGGGAGCAACCTATCATTGGTAATTACTGCCTACGTGACGCCACCTCAAAGTACATAATGCAATGTTGGCTCAAGCAACAGAGCGGTACCTTTAATTATGCATTTGATTCACAGCAAAGTATTTCATTTGAACTATTTGACAGCAATACCTCTAAAATAATTAGTATTGCCGAAGTAAAGCTTCAATGGGTATATCAAAACAGGCAAAAAAAGCGCCGTTGGCGACTATTTTAATACCAATCGCATTAAGGATATTTTCATGGATAACTATGGCACTATTTTACTCGTTGAAGACGATGTATCACTTGCTCAATGGGTTGCTGAATATTTAACAGAGCAAGGCTACACAACGCATGTTTGTCACAGAGGTGACGAAGTAATTAGCCAAGTCAAAACGTTAAATCCAAATATCGTGCTCCTTGATATTATGCTTCCAGGGCAAGATGGTATAAGCGTGTGTAGAGAACTTCGTAGTTTTTATAATTCGCCCATTATAATGCTCACCGCACGCGATGAAGAAATGGATGAGGTCATTGGTCTAGAAGTAGGTGCAAGCGACTACATAATGAAACCTGTACGCCCTCGTGCATTGCTAGCGCGTATAAAAGCAGCCCTTCGCCAAAATAATGAGCCAAATACCCCACACGTTAACGAGAGTGTTATTAATGTTGGTGCGCTTAGTATTGATACCGAATCTAGAAATGTAAAACTCAACAAGCAAGACGTAAACATATCAAGTGCTGAGTATTTACTGCTTCATTACCTTGCGAGCAATGCAGGCCAAGTGGTCTCGCGTGACGCTGTATTTAAAGCAACCAAAGGCAGAGAATACGATGGGCTTGATAGAAGTGTTGATGTACTTATTTCTGCACTTCGTAAAAAGTTTAATGATGATCCACAAAACCCTGAAAAAATTAAAACTATTTGGGGCCGTGGATATTTACTTGTTTCTACTGCGTGGTGATAAAGTGATGAATAAATAAATGAAAAAGTTTTATATATCGCTTCTAGGCAGTGCACTTTTATCTATTGTGGTATTGGGCTGGCTTATTGATGCTTTTAGTCAACAAGCGCATACCCCACAGGATGAATTTAGTCAGCAAAGTAAAATGATCATGGGTTTTAGCAAGCAGTTAGCTAACATACCCACATCTGAGCGCAGCGATTATGTAAAACAACTGGCGCTAGAGTTTGATGTTTTAATTGATTACAAACCTAATGAATCACTTGCTTTACCGCCTTCTTTATTATTACAAATGCACACGCCGGGTGGGCTGATTTTAGAAGATCAGCAAGGCTTTTATATGCTTTATAGCAGCGCTGTTTTAAATCCTTTTCACTTATCAATGCGTTTAGATAAAATTTTTGATAGCGAGCAACATAACGACATTATATTAACCTTACTCTTTTACGCAGGCCTATGTGTATTTATGGGGTTTATTATTGCGCCCTTAGCTAAACGATTAACCGTGTTAAATGAAGCCGCTAAAAAGTTTGCCTCTGGTAATGTTCAAGCCCGAATAAAAGTATCGCATTTTACTTACATAAAAGACGTAGAGCTTACCTTTAACCGCATGGCCAGCCAAATAGAGAAGCTTGTCGCCGAGAACAAGCTAATGGCCTCAAGTTTATCTCATGATATACGCACCCCTATCGCGTGCCTGCGATTTGGTTTAGATGCGGCATTAGATAGCCATGATGAGCAAAAAGTAAAACAGTATTTAACCCGTATGGAAAATGATTTAGACCATATGGAATCGATGCTTAGTAGCTATTTAGCATTTGCTACTTTAGAGCAAAATGCTAATAAGCTGACCTATTCATCAACAAACATTAAGTCCTACCTTGAAGATATTTTAGTGCAACTTGCACCTAAGCTTGAAATGCAAATGCTCAACGTACAGCTCAATAGTACCGATAAAATAATAAATGCAGATCTTCACTGGCTTGCTCGCGCAATTACTAATTTATTAACTAACGCATGTGATTTTGCAAGCCAACATATTTACTTAAGCGCAAAGTTACACGAGCAACAGCTTATAATAACGGTAGAAGATGACGGCCCGGGTATCGCTCGAGAAAATTTTAGTAATGTATTTAGCCCATTTTTTAGGGAAGAAGATCACCGTAACAGAGCTGATAAAAGTTACGGCCTTGGTCTAGCTATTGTTGAAAAAGTAGCCGACTGGCATCATGGCAGTGTTAAAGTAAGTAAAAGTACCCAGCTAGGTGGTGCGTGTTTTACTTTCACTATTGCACAGCATCATAATTCGTAAAGCAATAGTTACAGACTGTAATTAACAATTATTAAACAAAATCAACTCGTTATTTTAAACGACTCGATAACAACAATTAAAATCGATGGTTATAACACACACTTTACTTATTAAATTGTGCTAGATCAGCAAATAAGCACTTTTTATTTTTTAACATTTCCAGTAGATTGTCACCGCCGTCACACAATAGAGAAGTACAATAATATGAGCGCAGTTAGAGGCGAGTTCAGCTCTCGCTTTGGTTTTATTATGGCCGCCGCGGGTTCTGCCGTTGGTTTGGGCAATATTTGGGGATTCCCTACACAAACAGCAAGTAATGGCGGTGCTGCATTTTTAGTCGCATATTTAGTGCTTGCGTTCTTTTTAGCCTACCCCGCTTTAATGGCTGAACTTATGATTGGTCGTCATGGCCAAGCAAACGCGGTTTCATCACTTCAAAAAATATCTAATAAGCCATGGCAAAAACACTTTGCCTTTATTGTTGGTTTTGGCGGTATTTTATGTGCTGGCTTTATATTAAGTTTTTACGCCATTGTTGCTGGTTGGATGCTCAGCGCTACAGCTGAACCCATAGCTACTCTTGTCGGTGCCGACACAGCATCGACATGGCTAAGTGAGCAATCACTTACCCGAAACGTTATATTCACTCTCGTCTTTATCGTACTAACTGTCGCTATTATCAGTAGAGGCGTTGAGAACGGTATTGAAAAATGGTCAAAACGTTTAATGCCCGCTCTTTTGGGGATTTTATTTGCACTTATTGCTTATGTAATGACCCAAGATGGCGCAATGGAAGGTTTAAAGGCTTACTTAGTTCCTGATTTTTCGTCTATTTTTGACGCAAAACTATTAGTTAGCGCACTAGGACAAGCTTTTTTCTCTTTATCGCTAGGTACTAGCGTAATGATTATTTACGGCTCGTACATTAGCAAAAAAGAAAATCTTGTTTCTTTAGGTGCCTATGTAACCCTTATTGATGTATTTATAGCCTTTGTAGCGGGTTTACTGATTATTCCGGCTATGTATGTAGCGCAAGCTCAAGGCGTTGAAATATTCTCGGCCTCAACAGGTAAATTACTCTCTGAAGATACGTTAGTGTTTCAAGTACTCCCTGCTTTATTTGATGGAATGGGCGAAGTTGGCTTATTTGTGGGCTTTTCATTTTTTGCGTTAATGAGTATTGCCGCTTTAACGTCATCTATTTCAATGTTAGAGGCACCAGTATCATACACTGTAGAACGCTTTGGGATGAAACGCGTTCAGGCAACCTGGTTGATTGGAGCTTTAATTGCTATCGTTAGCATTATAATTGTGTGTAACCTTAGCAGCTTATTTGGCTTAGTGATTACTTTAACTACAAAAGTAGCTCAACCTTTGCTTGGCCTGATGTGTTGTATATTTGTAGGCTGGATTTGGTACAGAAGCTCATTACTTAAAGCAATTAAAGAAGGTAATCCTGAGGTCCATAACACATTGTTTTGGAAAGTATGGCCTTGGTATACCAAGTTTGTGTGTCCACTTGCTATTGGTATGGTATTTTTACACTCACTCTTGAGCTAAATAATACCTTAACCTTAAAATAGTCTTAAATTAAAATAGCCCACATTAGTGGGCTTTTTTATAGCTGCTTAAATTGGATTTATTTAGTGAGTTTTAAAATCATATCTTGATGAGGTATACCGTCTTCTAAATATTCACTTTTATAGTCCTCAAAGCCAAAAGAGCGGTAAAAATCAAGCAAGTAAGTTTGTGCACCTATATAAATATCTCGCTCAGGCCATTGTGCTTTGCAGCAGTCTATAGCTTTAGTAATAAGTAAAGTAGCATACCCATTACCACGCGCTCCTTCACTCACTAGCACGCGACCTATTGCGCTGTATTGCTCACTTTTGTCATAACAACGCGCATAAGTTTGTAGTTGCCCATTATCCAATGTATATAAATGCTGTGTATTTAAAGCAATATCTACATCATCAAGTTCAGGGTAAGGACATTTTTGTTCTACAACAAACACATCAACCCGCCCACGCATAATAGTAAAAAGAGTCTGTGTATCAAAAGCGTCAAACTGCTCACATTTAAACTGCATATTAAATCCTATAAGCAAAAAACCCAGCTTAGGCTGGGTTTATTAAAATCACTCGCTAGCTTAGTTAGCTTATACTAAGTAAATAAGCGCTCTAGCTGATCACACAACTGCGATAGATTCACATGATCGTGCTCTATGGTCAAATCTACATAACCATCGCCTTTAAAGGCTCTGTCTAGCTCTATAAGCACATGTGTTTTATGTGCCTCTGGTACAAACGATAATTCAATTTCCTGAATGCCAAATAAGCTGCGGCTATTAGGTTTATACTCAAGTTCTTGGTAACACCCAGATAATGACTGAAAAGTTGAAGCCCGTAAGTGGCCTTTTTCTACGTCAGCTTTCATTAAACTAAAACCTAACTTTTCCATCGCTTGCATACACGTTTTAACCGCTTCATTAGGGTAAATGTGTAAATGATCTTTATCTGTTGGGTCAAGTGCTAAGTCTATATCTAGGCCTGTTTCTAGCCATACATGTGATTGATTATAACCTGCATTAATTTCTGTAATAGGTGTTTCAGAATGAAGACGTGCTTCAAAAGGGATGTTTTTAACTTCGCCTGGCTCAATTGTACCAATATCTGTAATTCGCCATTGCTCAATTACATGATTAGTAAAATAATCGCCATCATCACCCGCAACTTTAACACGAGTCATTAATAATAAATCTAAGCCTGCGATATCTTGGCTAACATCCCCTGCTGTGATAACTATTTGTGCGTTAAAAAGTTGACCTGGTTGTAGGTGTTCAGTTTCTAAAATAGTGTCTACTTTTGCAGCACCAATACCTACCGACGCTAAAATCTTTTTAAACATATCTCTCTCCTTAAGCTGAGCTGCTCTATTATTTGCTCTGGCTTAAACTTCTTCGTTATCGCATCTTAACCATATTTAAAAGCTAATGTCAGTGAAAAAATGTTATTTACATACTATTTACGATTAAATAAGTGTTTAATGCGCATTTTTCATACGCAGCAAGGCAAGTAATTGATTAGACGCGTTCATTTTTAGGTCTATTATATTTTCAATGGCATAAATTTTTCGTTACACTGCAACACCAAATGAAGTGATATTAAGAATTATGGAACTAATCTATTTTGCTGCCGCGTTTGTTTGTGGTTTTGCCGTTTATCAATTAAAACTACCTCCTCTTATTGGATTTTTATTAGCAGGCTTTGCTTTAAATTTATCGGGATATAAAAGTACAGAGTTGCTCGATACAATTGCAGCACTTGGCGTAACCCTTCTTCTTTTTAGTATTGGCTTGAAACTTAAAGTTAACAGTTTAATTAAACCTCAAGTTTGGGCACCTGCAACATTGCATATCATTTTTAGCAGTGCGTTATTTAGTGGTTTTATGCTGTTACTTGGCGTATTCGCTATTCCACTATTTGTTGATTTAAGTTGGCAAAGTGCTTTATTAGTTGGGTTTGCGCTTAGCTTTTCAAGTACCGTATTTGCAGTAAAAGTACTTGAAGAGCGCGGAGAAATGGCAAGCCTACACGGCAAAATAGCCATTGGTATATTAGTAATGCAAGATATCTTTGCTGTTATCTTTTTAGCTATTAGTACCGGTAAAGTCCCAAATTTATGGGCAATTGCACTAATAATTGCTTTGCCTTTATTACGACCTGTAATGTATGGCGTGTTGAACCGATCTAAACATGGTGAACTATTACCATTGTTTGGTTTTTTCTTTGCTCTAGTTGCTGGTTATCATGCATTTGAATTTGCAGGCCTAAAAGGCGATTTAGGTGCATTAATAATAGGAATGATGTTTGCCCCTCACAAAAAGGCAGGCGAGCTATCAAAATCCCTGCTTAATTTAAAGGACATATTGCTAGTTGGCTTCTTCTTAAGTATTGGTTTGAGCGCAGAGCTAACCACTAACTCCTTGATTGTTGCTATTATACTTATTTTAGTATTACCCGTTAAAATAGCGCTTTATTATGTGTTCACTAATATATTTAAACTACGCGCGCGTACATCATTACTTACTGCTTTTAGCTTATCTAACTACAGTGAGTTTGGTTTAATTGTATGTGCAGTGGCTGCAACTACAGGCATGATCACCTCTGAATGGCTAGCTGTAATGGCAATTGCTGTTTCTATTACCTTTATAATTGCCTCCCCATTAAATAAACGTTCAAACGAGTTGTACGTCAAAATTGAGCACTGGTTATTAAAGTTCGAAAGCAAAACTCGTTTAGCTGAAGAGCTACCTGTTAACCTTAACGATACTAGAATAGTCATTTTTGGTATGGGACGGATTGGTACTGGTGCTTATGAGACTATTAACGCAACTCACCCAAATGTTGTTGCAGGTATAGATATAAAACCTGAGGTGGTAGATAAGCACGTAAACAGAGGCCGCAACGTCTTAATTGCTGATGCAACCGACCCTGACTTTTGGCAACGAGTAAATCACTCGCAAGTAGAAATGGTTATGCTTGCAATGCCAAAACACATGCAAAATATTTTTGCCTTAGAGCAACTACAAGCCTCCGGTTATAAAGGCCAAGTAACAGCTATTGCAAACTACCCTGATCAACAAAAAGAACTAGAAGAAATGGGTGTTCATTCTACTTATAACTTTTACCTAGAAGCCGGTAGTGGTTTTGCAGAGCACGTTAAACAAGAGCTATTTAACGAATAATTACTTTTTATAACGTCTATAAATAACAAGGCCTTAATCCATTAAGGCTTTGTTATTAGTTTTTAAATAAAAAGCAATTCTATTTACATTCCTTTACAAGCCAATTCACCACAACAATGAAAAACAGGTAGACTAACTGTGTTGGTTAAATAAGAACCCATGTTCTAATAATAACTTAATTAGATCCCAGCTAATTAAAGTTCAACTAGGTTTATATCAATCAACATAAAATTATTAAATCAGAGGGCCTACTCCCTCGCAAAATAGGCTGTTTCTTGCCCGTCACAGCCTATTTTATATCTCTAAAATCCCTTACACTTACGCATACTTTAAATACATAAGTAGTTTTTATGGATCCAAAACAACTAAAAATAGCGATAAATACTACAATGCCGTTTGGAAAATATGCAGGACGGCCATTGTTGTTACTCCCAGAGCCTTATTTAGTCTGGTTTAATCAGCAAGGGTTTCCTGACTCAAAACTAGGTAGTCAACTTGCGATGATGTATGAGGTAAAACTAAATGGCCTTGAGCAAATGTTAATGCCATTACTTGAAAAAAATAAAAATAGTTGAGAACTTTTTTAAGCACCTGCGGTCTATTATATTGCTACTTGTTGATTTTGGTTTTTAACCGCAAAAAAAGCGCCTTTAGGCGCTTTTTTTATGTCTTAAATTTGAGGGGTAAATATACAATAAATTTAGCACCACCTAAACTTGAGCTTTCTGCTTTACACTCTCCTTGGTGCCACGACACAATTTTAGCAACTATAGCGAGCCCTAAACCAAAACCACCGGTATCCTTGCCTCTACTTTTATCTAGTCGAGTAAAAGGTTTAAATACATTTTCTCGCTCAGCGGGAGCTATCCCCTCCCCATCATCTTCAACAATCAATACGATGTGTTTTGTCTCTTGTAGCAATGAAATTTTGACTTGTTTATGGGTGTATTTGAGCGCATTGCCAATTAAATTTTGAAATACTCGCGCCATAAAGTGACTATCACAGTAATAATTTAAATGCTCAGGGAGGTTTACGGAGAGCGTTGTTCGGGCTTCAAAGTTTAGCTTTTCAACAGTTGTTTTTACCAGCCCAGCTAAGTCACAGTTTATTGGCTGTAAACTAGGTTGTTGAGAGTCTAATCGCGCGTATTCAAGCATTTCAGAAACTAGTGACTCAAGCTCGCTAATGTCTGTTTGCATGTTTGTTAAGTACTTCTCACCTTTTTCGTCAAGCATTTGTTCTTGCAGCATTACAATTGCAAACTTTAAACGTGCTAGTGGTGTTCTAAACTCATGCGACACCGATGAGGTAAGTTCTTGCTGCGCACTAAGTAAAAACTCAATACGTTGCTGCATTACCTTTAATGTATCAGTAATAGGTAAAAAGAAAGACTTAGAAGAGTCATTTAGTTGAAAGTCTTGCAAACCCTCTACCGCTTCACACGCTTTACGTAGCTTTGCAAAGTCGCGCCATAGTAAAAAGCTCCACAGCCCAACAGGTATACCTACAATAATAAGTAGTAATAAATACGGCCAAACAGAAGATGATTCCTGCGTTAATACACCTACCGGTCCTACTTGAAGTAATGAATCATTACCGAGATCTACATACCAAACAATGCGTTGTTGCTTATCGTATAAGTATAAGTAGTGGTTTTGGTTGAGCTGCGATTGTTGTTTTTGAGGGAGTATTAAATCACGTCGTTCAATCACTTTACTTTCAAAGTTGTGCTTTAATTTTTTAAGACCATTTGGAGTTTGTGAGAGCAACCAGAGTGATTGCCCAAACTCATCATCTAAGAAGACCTGTTGTTGCGACTCTTCGTAAGGCCACAATTGCTCTATAACACCGCTTACTACAAACAAAGAAACGATGATATATAAATATAAGCTGGTAAACAGTTTTCCCATTAAAGCCGACTAACCTTAAATAGTTCTAAAGATCCCATGCATCAGAAACAAATAAGTAGCCTTGTCCCCATACAGTTTTTATACGATACGGCTTATCGCTGTTGTCGCCTAATTTTTTACGAATTCGTGATACGCGTACATCCACAGTTCTATCAAGTCCATCGTATTGGCGGCCAATCATATGCTGGTGCACATGTTCTCGACTTAGTACTTCACCCGCATTTGACGCTAATAGCCATAGTAACTCAAACTCGTGCGAAGTTAATACAATCTCCGAATCACTTAGTTTTACAATACGACTTGTTTTATCAATGACTAAATCACCAAACTGGAGCTCTTCGCTTGATTTTACCATGGGTTGTCCACGACGCAGTAATGCATTAATTCGCGCTAGTAATACACGTGGCTCTGCTGGTTTTATTACATAATCATCAGCGCCAAGCTCTAAACCAAGTACTTGGTCGAAGTCTTCACCTTTAGCAGTCAACATTAAAATTGGTAGAGTAAATTTATCTCTCACTTGGCGGCAAACGCTAAAGCCATCTTTACCTGGCAGCATAACGTCTAAAATCATTAAATCGGGTGTATTGTTTTCTAAGTAATTAAACACTTCGTCACCACGGTCTAATACTTCGACTTCAAGGCCATTATGTTCAAGGTAATCTTTTGTTAGTTGTTGTAAACCGAGATCATCTTCAACAAGTAAAATTTTTGGCATTAGTTGCTCCTAAATTAAAAAAAGCTCCACGGAGAGCGAAGCCTACGCCTATTCTTTTTAGCATGGGCGCTTTGTACTTCAACCTGTGTTTTTGCTATTAACACACCCGTATGAGGATTGATTAAGGAGTATATGGTCTCCACCTGAACACGCGCTTTATAATTAAATTGCCCAGAAAGTTGTTGCTCCCAGCATTGAAGCCGTTGCTCTTGCTGATACAAACAGACATCACTGTAGGTGTTTAATTGCCATTTAAATTGTAAATCAAGATCGCAAAAAACCTGCTGTTCAGAGACAACGCAGACTTTTGGAGAAACGCTAAAAAAAGGGGTTTGTGCCACACTAAAACCACTAAAAAAAGTGGTAATAAAGACAACTAATATTAAATACTTCATATTAAAAAGTACGATCGAATCCTATAAATGCAGTCATTGAATAAGTACGTTCGAAGAGCGGACTGCCATCCATAGCCGAATAGTCGTAATATGCTACATGAAAACGAAGAGAGTCAGCCTTACTCAGAGGCCAACGGGCATCGATTTTAGCATAAGGTTGCCAACTACTACCAACGTCTATTTTGCCAAATTGAGTTTCACCCTCATTAAGTCCATAAAAATAGCTATTTAGTTCCGCAGATTTATAGTTTATTCCAAGTGTTGGCTTTATTTTGAGCTTTCCTAGCACAGTATGATACTGCCACTGTAATGCTGCGCGTACACCTCGATAAACATCGGTTATATCATGCAGAGCCTGAACCGAAAAAACATGGTCTTCATTTACATAGTGATATGCAATACCCGCATCCAGTGCAATTTGCCGTTTATGTAAATTATCAATATCAACATAGCGAGAGGACGAGGCTTCATCTTGCATTACGAACTGATTGTTGAGAGCACTGCTTTGTAGTGTAAATACATTTTTAGGGTGCCAGTCTATAAAAAAGCGAGACTCAGAGTTGAGTTCACCAACTAGATTAAAGTGATGCTTAGGGGTTTGCAAAAATGAATAACCAAGACGGCCATTATCAAAAAACCATTGCTCTGCATAAAACGCAACTTGAGGAATAAGCACGAGCGGAATATTATCTCCACCATGCAAAGGGTTGGTTATAACTCCAGCCCCCACGCTTAAACTCAAATGCAGACGATCGGTTGTTATATCTTGCTCTGTATAATCGTCAGCATGCTTGCTTGCCTGTGTTGCTTGCACCGAAAGGCAAACAAACAAAGTGCTAAAACATAGAGCTGTTAATAATGAGAAGGCATACCGCATCAGCGTAAATCAAAGTATCAAAATAAGTGAGTTCCCCATACTAGCAAGGTCTTTTTAAACTAGCTCTAGCTGGTTACAATTATTCACAATTTGTATACAAAAATGTTAACTTTATGCTTTTCGGACTATTTATCTTTCAAGGTAGTTGTGTCTAAGGATTGTACTTTGAGTTGCTTGTGTAGTTTTTGACTAATAGTACTTTAAGATACTTTGAAAATGAGGCACTACGTAGCAAATGCAATTATTCAAATAAAAAATTACTAAGAGCTAACTCGCTACAGCTCTATTGGGTTTTACCTGCTTGTTTACCAAAACTGAAGTTGGATTAAATCGCCCTAAATTGAGCGGCTTTAACCCAAATAAATCAAAAACCTCTGGTACTTATTAAATATCAGGGGCTATTTCTATACGATTTCGTCCATGTGTTTTGGCAATGTATAAGGCTCTATCTGCACGCTCAACTAAAACAGAACTATTTGTAAATGGTCGTAAAATTGCTAAGCCAAAACTTGCTGAAATAGCACGTTTTGCAGTTGCATCATGCTTTTTACGAATCGCCAATTTTGCTATTGCTAAACGAATACAATCTGCAAATGCTATTATATCGTTAATAGTGTCAAAGTAGGCTGTTATACAAAACTCCTCGCCACCATATCTATACACATTTGCAGCTTCAGTTGTATTTTCTCTCACTTTTTTAGCAACTAGCCTAAGCACTTCATCACCCTTTTGATGGCCAAAATCATCGTTAAAGCGCTTAAAATGATCAATATCAAACATAATGAGTACGGCAAGAGAGTCTTCTTGCGCTTGCTCTGAGTATTCGAGGCAAAAGTTTACAATATCAGAATCAAACTTACCTCGATTATAAAAACCCGTAAGCGTGTCGGTATCGGCTGCTTCCTTTGAAATATTGAGTGCTTCTTTTAAATCTTTTATTTCATTGTAGGCAACGGCTAATTTAGTCTGAAACTCCCGAGCATAATCTTGCATTGCAATAGAATCGTCGGTTAAACGCTCAACACAACCTAGTATCTCATTGTAAGAGTTTACATCAACAAGCATATTTAATTCATTTTGTGAATCAACTAAACTTGTTGTAAAGCTTTTAGAGTGATCAAGCGTTGTGCTTATATCTTGCTGAACTTGCTCCATAGTTGTATGAAATTTTTCAGTCATTTCTTGAAAAAAAACGAGATCGTCTTGCGTTAAATGTTTATCAAAAATTTCTTTTGCTTTGTCTTGTGAACATGTTTGTTGCAGAGCAATAACATGGTCTAACTCAGCATTTAATGAAGGTTTGTTTCCTTGAATATAACAGTACCAAATTGCATAGTTGATGGGTGTAACCGGCATTCGGTATTTTACCATCAAAGGAATCGCCTTTTTTAGGCATTGAGCAGAATGAGCAAGTGATACGGCGTGGTTCATAAATAAACTCTCAAGCGTCATTGTTTTTATTATTAGCGCTCAATGTTAAGTAATAGTAAACTTATACGCAACCTATATTCATACTATTTAACTAACTTGCTTATTCTCTGCGCGCATTAAATCGCTTTTGCATCTAAAGTTTGCGCAATATTCCACAAAGCACTGATTGCAGGGTCATTTAACTCTTTCCTTAATACTGCCAAACCAATATCAAACCCATCAGGCGCTTGCATTTTTGGTGTTAGTATTTGTACTTTATCTTGCAGCGGGCTATTATCTAGCACTATTTTAGGGACCATTGCGACACCTAATCCTAAGCTCACCATAGATACCATTGCTTCGTGCCCAGCAACTTGTGCGTAAATTTTCCCGTGAATATTATTTTTGCGCCACCAGTGTTCTAACCTTTGGCGAGAAAAACCTTGTTCTGGCACAATAAATTCTAAATCAGACCAATTAATGTCATCACCATTCTGCGTTAGTTTTTGTGTGATCGGGCATTGAATTTTTGGTCCAATTAATAAAAGTGGAGAATGCCCTATATCTACAAAAGCAATTTGCGCCGGTAACTTATTTGGCTTAGCTGCAATAGCCATTAATTCATGCCCATCTAACACACGGTTTATAGCAAGTGCAGGGTCGCCTGTATTTAATGTTATTTCTATATACTGATGCTGCGCACGAAGCTGCTCTAATATTTGATGTAAAAAACTATAAGATGCAGTAACCGAGCAATAGATACTTACTTTGCCGTAAATATGTTGTTGTGGGTCTTTCACATTCGTTTTAAAACGCTGCCAATTAGCAAGCGTTGCTGTGGCGTAATCAATAAACGACTCACCCTCACGCGTTAATTTAACACTGCGGTTATCGCGGATAAACAATGCAACACCTACCTCTTCTTCCAAGTATTTTATATTGCGGCTCAAAGTGGGTGCGCTTATATGACAAAGCTCGCTTGCGCGTCCAAAATGAAGTGTTTTAGCCAGTGCTAAAAAGTAGTTTAAATGTTTATGATCCATGCCAAACCCAGTATTTCATATTATGAAACACTTTAATTCAAATATATCATTTTACGCAAGCAACGATTTTACATATGGTGTTTGTAAGCGCAATAAACCTTGCGCATCTAACAAACATGACTTTATAGGACACTAACAATGGCGAATTATTTCAATACCTTACCTTTACGCGAGCAATTAGCGCAATTAGCGCAATGTGAATTTATGGACGCAGGCGAATTTGCCGATGGCGTTGACGCACTTAAAGGTAAAAAACTAGTTATTGTAGGCTGTGGCGCACAAGGTTTAAACCAAGGCTTAAACTTACGTGACTCTGGTTTAGATGTTTCTTACACATTACGTGCTTCAGCTATTTCTGAGCGTCGCCAATCATTTTTAAATGCGTCTGAAAACGGCTTTACTGTTGGTACTTATGAAGAATTAATTCCTACCGCTGACGTAGTACTTAACTTAACGCCAGATAAACAACATACCGCTGTAGTAAGTGCAATTATGCCACTTATGAAAAAAGACTCTACCCTTGCCTACTCTCATGGCTTTAATATCGTTGAAGAAGGCATGCAAGTACGTGAAGACATTACTGTAATCATGGTTGCGCCTAAGTGTCCTGGTTCTGAAGTACGTGAAGAATACAAACGCGGTTTTGGTGTACCAACTCTGATCGCAGTTCACCCAGAAAATGACCCTCAAGGTCTTGGTTTAGCACAAGCTAAAGCGTATGCAGCGGGTACTGGCGGACATCGCGCAGGTGTACTTAAATCATCATTTATTGCTGAGGTTAAGTCTGACCTAATGGGCGAACAAACCATTTTATGTGGCATGTTACAAACAGGCTCTATTTTATGTTTTGATAAAATGGTAGAAAAAGGCGTTGATGCGGGTTATGCATCAAAACTAATTCAATACGGCTGGGAAGTAATTACCGAAGCACTTAAGTACGGCGGCGTTACTAACATGCTTGACCGCCTTTCAAACCCAGCAAAAGTAAAAGCGTTTGAACTAAGTGAAGAGCTAAAACTAATTATGCGCCCGCTTTATAATAAGCATCAAGATGACATCATCGACGGCACTTTCTCACGCACTATGATGGAAGACTGGAATAACGATGACGTAAACTTACTTAAATGGCGCGCAGAAACAGCAGAAACTAACTTTGAAAAGACCCCTGCTGGCGATGTAGAAATCTCTGAACAAGAATTTTTTGATAACGGTATTTTAATGGTAGCAATGGTTAAGGCAGGTGTTGAACTTGCATTTGAAACCATGACAGCAGCAGGCATTATCGAAGAGTCAGCTTACTACGAGTCATTACACGAAACGCCATTAATCGCCAATACTATTGCGCGTAAAAAGCTTTTTGAAATGAACCGTACTATCTCTGATACTGCAGAATACGGCTGTTATTTATATAACCATGCATGTTTACCATTACTTGCTGATTTTATGAAAAACGTTGATACAGACATTATCGGTAAAGGTCTTGGCGAGCACAGTAACCAAGTTGATAACCAAACATTAATTCAAATTAACGCTGCATTGCGCGAACACCCAGTTGAGAAAGTAGGTGCTAAATTACGTGGCTACATGTCAGCAATGAAAAAGATTGTTTAACCCTAAACAATAAATGTTTCGCTTGTTAGAAACCAAGCCCGTATGCTTTTTGCATGTGGGCTTTTTTATGCCTGTTAATAAAACTTTAACCAATCTGGTATATCTTTGCCTATTCTGCTTAGCCAATATTTAGTTCCAAATAAATAATGTGCTAATATGTTTTTCTATTTAGTTGTAAAATTAATTAATATCATGACGATACAAAATCTTTCGATCACTCAAAAAATCACAGCTTTAGGTAGTGTTATTGCTATATGCGTAGCCGCACTGATTGGTTTGACTTCCCTACACAGCTCAGAGGATATTATTGAGCGACGTATGATTGAGTCAGAGCTCCCTAGTAAACTGCAAACAATCAGCAATCACATAGGCGGTGAAATCAACGAGTTACTCGGTGCTGCTCAGCAACTATCATCAAACGAATTTATTTTACAATGGGCTCAATCAAACAACCAAGACGATACATTACTATTAAAAGAATTAAATCGCGTTGCCCAGCAATACGATTTAGCCACAGCATCTTGGGCAAATAGAGACACTGCACAGTACTGGAACCAGAATGGGTTTTTGCGTGTGTTAAAAAACGATGCAGCCGATGGCTGGTTCTTTGCTTTTAAGCAATCAAAACAACCTTACTCTATCAGTATTTATCAAGAGTCAGCCAATGATGTGAAAATGTTTGTAAATCATCAGCAGGCTAATGGGACTGGTTTAGCAGGTCTTGCAAAAAGCATCACTGATATGCAAAAGCTATTACAGCAATTTAAAATTGAGCAAACAGGCTTTGTATTCATTGCAGATAAAAGTGGATTGATTCAGCTTCATAAAGATGCAAGTAAAGTAGCTAAAGCAAACATTGATGATTTATATACTGCAAATATCCACAGCCAACTATTTAATAGTAATGGCTTTGCACTAGAAGAAATTAATTTAAATGGCGAACCGACACTTGTAGCTGCTATGCCTATTAAAAACACCGATTTATATGTTGTAGCCCAAGTGCCAAAAAGTGAAGTTTTCGCAAGCGTAAACACCCTGCAATGGCAAATATTTACTTTTACGGTAATTACAGCATTGGTTGCGAGTTTAATCAGTTATTTGCTTGCTCGCTCACTTTCATCTCCACTTTCTAAAATGGCTGAGTTATTTTCACGCCTAGGCTCAGGCGATGCAAATTTAGCGTACCGCTTACCAGAATCGAGCCAACCAGAGCTTAACAATCTAAGTAACGGCTTTAACCAGTTTATAAATAAAATAGAAACAGCGATTACTCAAGTTGCCAGCGAAAGTCACGATATTAGAAAAAGCTCTGATCATGTATTTGAACAAGCAAAACGGAACTCCCAAGCAATAGACAACCAAAAAGAACAAACAATATCTGTCGCAGCAGCAATCAACGAAATGGGCGCTACAGTACAAGAAATAGCGCAAAGCGCAGCAAATACAGCTAAGTTAACCGATAACAGCCGCGAAAACACCATTCAAAGCCATAAACAAGTATTACAAAGCCAAGCAACTATCTCAGCCCTTGCCAGCGATATTGATGGCATAACAGAGCAAGTTACTTTGCTTTCTAAAAAAACGGTTGATATTGCAAGTATTGTTGACTCAATTAGAGGTATATCGGATCAAACTAATCTACTTGCTTTAAATGCTGCAATTGAATCTGCTCGGGCAGGTGAACACGGACGCGGCTTTGCTGTTGTTGCTGATGAAGTACGTGCACTGGCAAACCGTACATCGCAATCAACCACCGAAATTCAATCTATGATTGAAGAGCTTACAAAAATATCTGATGATGTAGTTAATGATATTAGCCAATCGAAAGATAAAGCTCAGCAAAGCGTTGGTGCAATGCAAAGCTCTGTTGAATTACTTGATACGATAACCGAAACAGCAAATCAAATAAACGATATGGCTACGCTTATAGCGACTGCAACTGAGCAGCAAAGTAATGTGGTTGCCGATGTAAGTCGTAATATTGAGCAAATTAGCGAAATTAGCGATAAAGCAATGAGCGAACAAATCAATACAGAGCAAGCGATTCGCGACTTAGCCAACAGTGCACAAACACTTGATGCGCTTGTAGCTACCTTTGAAAAGCATCGCTAAGCAGCTCTGATATTACACGCCAGCTATGAGCAAAAACTATATTCGAAGATAGTTTTTGCTCATAACGAATATGCTTAATTTACACAAACTAAGTACTTTTGCTATCGCCAGTATTAAATGCTGAAACGTACGCTTCCTTTTTAGCTCTAGGGAGCTTTTTTAATTGATACTCAAGCTTACTTGCTTCACTTTTATTACCTACTTGTTGTTGATGGATAAGTAAAAGAGGCCCTTTTCCTCTAAGGTTTTTAGCCCCTTTACCAGCTTGATGAGTTGCAAAGCGTTTTTCAATATTAGTCGTGATCCCTGTGTACCAATGACCAAATCGTGTTTCAACTATATATAAAAACCAAGTAGACTCAGTTTTTAAAATATTCGTTTCAATATGCTGTAAACTTTTTTCATTATCAGTGGTCAAAACATTACCTTAACGCCCTTAACATAAAACAATTGCTTAAAAGGGTTTTACCTTCAGTGACTAATCGGTATCATGCAGATTATAAAAAATAAGGATCACAACTAACAATGCAGTCGTTAAAAACTTTTTCTCTTTGGCTTATCGTCGCTTTAACACTTAGCTCAGCAGCAGGTTGCTCTAGCTGGGTATACCGAATTAACATTCCACAAGGCAACTTTTTAGAGCAATCGGATGTTGAAAAACTTCGTGTAAATATGACCCGAGAGCAAGTTGTTTATGTATTAGGTAGACCTATTGCCGAGGACGCCTTTGATAACAATACATGGCGCTATATTTACAGCTTTAATAAAGGCCGTAAAAACGAACAAAATAAAGAGTTAGTAATTAACTTTGAAAATGAAAAGTTAGTTTCAATCTCAGGTGATTATGACCAACCTGAAAACTTTACTACACCGCTAGAGCAATAAACGTCTCAGGTAGTAAAAAAGGTGAGCATGGCTCACCTTTTTTATTGGTTTACTTAAAAAGCTTTTACCATTTTAAACGACGTTAGCGTGTGATTTAATCTGTTAAATTGTTCGAAGTTTATGCCGATTGGTATTACTTCTCGAGTGGGCGACCACCCGTTATTTTATTTGCACGCCCCTCTTCTTTTGCTTTTTCTGCACGTTTTCTGCGGGCATCTTTAGGATCTGCAATTAATGGACGGTATATTTCTATACGGTCACCGTCTTTTAATTCATAGTTAGCTTTTACAGTTCGATTCCACACACCTAACGTTAGCGATGTGGCATCTATTTCTGGGCACTTTTCTATAATACCTGACTGAATAACAGCTTGCTCGACTGTAGTCCCTTGTGGCACTTCAATTGATAAACACGTGGCCGTGGTCGGTAATGCAAAGACCACTTCAACATTAATCATACTCGCGCTCCATAAACCTGTTTTGCACGTTGAGTAAATGCACTCACCATATTTTTTGCTACATCGTTAAAAATCTTTCCAAAGGCAAGCTCTATTAACTTACTTGAAAATTCAAACTCTAGGTGCAAATGAACCTTACATGCTTTGGCGTCAAGCTCTTGAAAATGCCAGCGCCCTTTTAACGTCTTAAACGGACCATCAACAAGGCGCAGTAACACGGTTTGCTCATCAACAAAGGTGTTTTCGGTGGTAAACCACTTTTTTATACCCGCCTTAGATATTTCTAAACTCGCGGTCATGTTATTATCGTGCTGTGAAACAATTTTTGAGTCTGAGCAATTTGGTAAAAACTGTGAATAAGCTTCTACATCATTAACTAGATCAAACATCTCTTTAGTGCTGTACATAACCAGCGCACTTTTTTCTATTTGTGGCATACTCACTCCCAACTGTGTGGGCGAATTTTAGCAAGCTTTGCGCGTTTCCCCAAATTTTCATGCTGCTTAAATTAAAGCTAAATTTTTAAAAGCATTATTAAAAAAATCGATGTAAAACATCTCACATTACGTATATTATAGGGCACTATGGCTAAGAAAAATTCATCAAAATCGACAAGTAATACCATCGCGCTAAACAAAAAAGCGCGACATGAGTATTTTTTACACGATAAGTTTGAAGCGGGTGTTGAACTACAAGGCTGGGAAGTTAAAAGTATCCGAGCTGGTAAAGTAAATATCACAGAAACTTATATTCATCTTAAAAATGGCGAAGCATTTTTACTTGGCAGTCAAATTCAGCCACTTATCAGTGCATCGACCCATGTAATTTGCGACCCGCTACGTTATCGTAAATTGCTATTAAGCAGACGCGAACTTGACCGTTTATTCGGTGCTACAGAGCGCGATGGCTATTCTTTAATAGCTACAGCGATGTACTGGAAAAACTGCTGGGTAAAACTTGAGTTTCATCTAGCAAAAGGTAAAAAGCTACACGACAAACGCGAAGACGGTAAAGATAAAGACTGGTCGCGTGAAAAAGAACGCTTAATGAAGCATAAAGCATAAATAAAAACGCCTAATTTATTAGGCGTTTTTAATTTCACCTATATAAAAACTCAAAAAATACCAATTTGCTTAACTAAGTAATCTATTATGAGATAAGAAAATAGTGTCGATAACAAGAAAAAACTTGTTATACCAATCTGCTTATATATGG
>NZ_PJBK01000019.1:0-56261 GCF_002836155.1 Pseudoalteromonas sp. GutCa3
TCACATCAACACGCATCACGTAGGGCGGGCGAGCATAGCGACTCCCTACGCTGAAAGTACCCTTATACCAACCTGCATAAATCTTTAATCAATTTAACGAATTAAATTGCACTATACGTCGTTAAAATTTTTTATTTAGAACTACTAGATACAAAAATTTTTGCCTAGTTCTAGCGTAATTTTCTTAACGTTAAATAGACCCCATATATAAGCAGATTGGTATTATAAAGCTTCTACTTCAATTCTAACCTCACGATACGACTCATTATCTTCACTAAATCACAGTCTGATTTAAAAGCTAGCTACTTCTTCTCATTTTGTTGCAATTTCATTCTTGGTTTAATAAGTGACCTGTGTAAAACTACCTGAGTTAATTTAGTAAATCAGGTGACATGAATGTCGAATATTAAAGCTTGGAAACTTATAAGCCTGTTTTGTTTGTTCGCAGTGCTTATGGGTTGTCAATCGAAAGAAGAGCAGCTGCAACAAACAATTCAAGAGTCTATTAAAAAGGTAGATACGGAGCTGTCTCAGCTTGGTACTGCACTCGATAATGGAAGTGTACGTAATGCTGTGTTACTTAAAGAATATGGCGAGCTTCTTAAAAAACAACAACCAGAGCTTACAAAAGTTGTTGATGTAATTACCCTTGATGCAACGCGCCAAGGCGCACTTTATAGTGGCTTAACACAGCGACTTAAAGATATTAAAGGAACTTACTTAATTCCTCCTTACGAAGATACGTTACATAGCATTGATTTGTTGCGTGATGCATCTAAACCTACGCTATTTTCTGATGCGTTAACCGATCCTATTAATATGCTAGCAGATATGTCCAAAGGCACTTTAGCGCGTGTAGGCGCAATTAGTAAGCAAGCTGAAGGTGAGGGTGTTGGTAACCAAATGGTAGGTAACCCTAACTATGGTAACTGGCAATCAAATAGTAACGGTATTAGCTTTTGGCAATGGTACGGAATGTACCGTATTTTAGGTGATGTATTTGATCGTGTTGAATATGGAAGCTGGAGTAAGCGCCGAAAGTATAGCTATTACAATGACTATGGCCGCTCGCGTTATTCAAGCCCTAAACAAATTAAAACCCAAAGCGCGCTAGAAACACGCACGCGCCAAACATACCAACGCCAAGGTAAGCAGTTTACAAGCCCTTATGCGAGTAAAAAAACAGGTGCATCAGGTTTAAGCCGTAGTAGTTATACGCCAGCAAAAAGCCGCAGTAGTTATTCTCGTTCGAGCAGTTATAGCAATAGCTCAGGATCGGTGCGTGATAGCGGTAGCAGAACCTCTCGTGGCGTGAGCCGTGGTAAGTAAAAGAATAAAGTTGGAGTTAGAATAATATGTATGAATTTAATGGAATAACTATGTGGTCACTGCAAGCGCTGGCGATTGATTTTGCAATTATTGTTTTATTATTTGTAAGCCTTAAATATATAAAAGGCTGGGTTTCAAACTTACATGCAAATGATGAAATAACAGAGCGTGATAACTTTGCTTTTGGTATTAGCTTTGCCGCTGGCTTAGTGGCACTGGCGATTGTATTAACGGGTGTAAGTAGCGGAGCTTTTGCTGCAACACTGCAACAAGAAGCACTACAAATGTTAGCTTATGGCGCATTAGCAATTGTACTGATTAAGTTGGGTCACTTTTTTCAAGATAAAGTAGCTCTTCGTAAAGTAAGCCTGCACGACGAAATCGTTAAAGGTAACGTTACAGCTTCAATAATTGATTTTGGCCATGTTGTCAGTGTTGCTATCGTTATTCGCTCAGCTCTTTTATGGGTGGCTACTGACGGCTGGCATGGTCTTCCAATTGTAATTGCCGCCTTTATTATAGGTAGTGTTGTATTACTACTTGTTAGCCAATACCGAGTGCAGTTATTTAAGCGTACAAACAAAAGTGGCGACTGCCTACAACAAGCAATTGTTGATGGTAACTTAGCTGTGGGTATTCGTTACGCTGGATTTTTAATAGGTAGTGCATTAGCTATTACAGCAGCAACGGGTGTTGCACCTTACGCGGCTGATAATATTAATGCGAGTTTACTATACTGGGCTATTAGCGCAGTAGTGAGCCTTGTTGCATTTATTATTTTGCACTTAGTGACAATTAAAATAATTTTATCTGGTTGCGATATTTCCGATGAAGTTAATCGTCAAAAAAATGTAGGTGTAGCTACTATTTCTGCAGCAGTATCATTTGCTGTAGGTATCACTATGGCAACATTACTAGGCGCATAATCAGTGTCATCAACCAACACTCCCCCAAGTAAGTCTCGCTTACTTGGGCACGATATACTACTTATTACTGTTATGGCCGTGCTTGCTGGGTGCGGCCTTATTTATGAATACTTACTGTCTCATTATGCGGGCCGTGTACTTGGCTCGGTAGAGAGCGCTATTTACGCCATGATCGGTACTATGATTGTAGCAATGGGCTTGGGCGCTTTTTTAGCGCGTTGGTTTAAAGATGCATTTACCGCTTTTGCTTGGCTAGAAAGCATTATTGCTTTGGTTGGCATGGGCTGCATTTTAGCGATAGCGGGTGTAATAGCAGTTAGTTATTCTCTTCCTCATTTATTTTCGAGCATTTTTAATTTACCCCCTGATGTTGTACTTAATGGTTACGTATTTCAAAAGCTACAAGAGTGGTCACGTTTTCTACCTTATGTTTTTGGTTTAATACTGGGCTTATTTATTGGTATGGAAATACCGCTTATAGCGCGCATTCGTCAGCACGTTTATGGCCGTTTTTTAGAAAACAACGCAGGGACTATTTATGGTGCCGATTATATTGGTGCTGGTATTGGTGCAGCCATTTGGGTAAGTATCATGCTCTCAATGCCTATAATGCAAGCTGCAGCGTGGACGGCGTTATTTAATATCATCGCAGGACTCGCGTTTTTATGGCGCTACCATACCCATGTGCGCTTTGCTAAGGCACTTTTAGTTTGCCATATAGTATTACTGGCATTATTTGGCTTTATTTTAGTATTTGGCAGTAGCTGGATGAACAATCTAAGTAATGTTTTATACAAAGATAAAGTAATTTATTCGCAAGCAACTAAATACCAACACGTAGTTTTAACCGAAAGATTAAGCAAAAACCAACCTCAGCCAATTACCGATTTATATTTAAATGGGCGTTTACAGTTCTCAAGTATTGATGAGCAAATATATCACTCAATGCTGGTTTACCCTGCAATGCTTGCCTCTAACAGACACGACCGTGTATTAATAATTGGTGGTGGTGACGGGCTTGCACTTAGAGATGTTTTAAAGTGGCCTGTAAGTGAAGTAACGCTAATAGATTTAGACGCGCAACTACTCAATTTATTTGGTCATAAAGACGGTGACTTTACGCCGCCAGAGCACATCAATAAGCGATTGCTACAGCTAAACAATAAATCGATGCATGATTCGCGAGCCAACATAATTGTGGGTGATGCATTTTTAGAAGTTGAAAAACTGCTTGATCAATCTAAGCAGTTCGACACTATTTTAATTGATTTACCTGACCCTAATCATCCTGATCTAAATAAAATGTACAGTGACTACTTTTATAATCATGTACGGCAGTTATTAGCACCCGATGGCGCAATGGCGGTTCAATCAACCTCACCTTATCACGCTAAAAAAGCGTTTTTAAGCATTGCTAAAACAGTTAAAGCTGCTGGGTTTGAGTATGTTGAGCAGTATCAGCAAAACATACCTTCTTTTGGGCAGTGGGGCTGGACTATAGCGACTAAAATGGGGCAGTCGGCCAGTGGCCGTATTAATGATGCGACGGCTATGCCTGTGCCATCAAGATGGATTAGTAAAGAATATTTATTGGCAAGTTTTGTATTTCCTAACCACTACTTTGAACAAGTTAAAAGTATTGAGGTCAATAGGTTAGGGTCTGGTCAGTTGTATGATTACTACCGAACTGCATGGCAAATAGAAAGCGAATTGTATAAAAACTAATAAAACATGGTTGACATAATATGTCGACCATGAGAATCTTAACTCAGACATAATATGTCAAACGACAAAAGGCAGAGACATGGAATTAAATGAACTTTCAATAAAATTAGCTTCTTTTGAAACTGAAGGCGCTAACTTTGAGTCTTTCTTGATTGCCAACCCAGGCGAGCAAGATGTTTTACAAGTCATTGTTGATGGAAATGATGAACTTCCAATTTTTGTTACACAAACGCAAGAGCAGTTGTTATGTATTAGCTACTTGTTTGACGAAGATGAAGTTAAGAGTGAATTACGCAACGAGTTAAACGAAACATTACTACGTTTAAACGTGCCAATTCCACTGAGTGCATTTGCTAAAATCGATAACAAATACGCGATTTTTGGTGCACTGTCGGTAAATTCATCATTGGATGACGTTACCCACGAACTAGTGACATTAGCCGATAACGCTATCGATGCACTAGAAGCCGTGACCTTGTATTTAAACGATTAATAGCTAGTTAGTGGAGTTAAGATTATGAGTATTTTAAAAAAATTATTTACAGCAGTACGTGGCGGCGCTCGTGAAGCAGGCGAAGCAATTGTAGACAAAAATGGCATCCGTATTTTTGAGCAAGAAATTGCAGACGCGCAAAATGCACTTCACCGAGCTAAAAAAAGCCTTACTGAAGTAATGGCCAAAGAAATGCAAACTAAGCGTAAAATTAGCGCTGTAGATGCATCAATCGCTGAACATGAAGCGTATGCAGGCCAAGCTCTTGAAAAGGGCAACGAAGCATTAGCATTAGAAATTGCAGAAAAAATTGGTGACTTTGAAGCTGAAAAAGCTGAAAACGAGCAAGTATTGTCTGGCTTTAGCAATCACATTGTTGCGCTTAAGCAGCAAGTTAAAGATGCTGAAAAATCGATTAAAGAGAATCAGCGTCAGCTTACAATGGTTAAAACCACTGAAAGCGTACAGCAAGCAACAATGGCTGTTAATAGCACGCTTAATACAAACAGCTCGTCTATGACATCGGCTCGTCAATCGCTTGAACGCATTAAACAGCGCCAACAAGATCGAAGTGACCAGCTTGGTGCTGCAAAGCAACTTGAGTCAGACGTAAATGGCGATGACTTAAAAGCAAAAATGGCTGAAGCAGGCATTGGCGACACAAGTCCAAAAAGCGCTGATATTTTAGCTCGCATCAAAGCGAAACAAAATAGCTAACCATTACGTTTATACTTTAAAAAGGTAACCGAGTTTTTCTCAGTTACCTTTTTTGCTTAAAAGGCAGCCTTCCTATGTTTAATTTTTTCAAATCTAAAAAAGAGCCAGAACGTCAACTTAATCATCCGAGCGATCTTAAAAAAGGCGACATGTTTAGCGTTATTGATTCATTTGCCTATCCTGCATGGTTAAAGGGTGAAACGTTACGTGTTACTGATATTCAGACTTACCAATATCAGCACAGTAGCGATACTGAATTTGTACTTGAGACAAATAGCGGCCAAGTTGTATTTTTACAAATTGAGCAAGATGATGGCGAAGAGTGGGCTAACTTTTCTATTAAAATTCAGCGAAACGAAGTTGAAGAGATATTTAGCCTTGATGAGTTTGCGCGTATTTTTGATGAAGAGTCGTTAACCCACATTACAGTGCAAAATACACCAGAGCGCTTTATGCAGTTTTTAGCTAAAAGCTACCAACAAAGCGAGTCGCCTTATGTGTGTTATTTCCATAATAAAGATTACCGCAACCAAACTTTGCCTCGCTATGAGCAAGAAGGTGGTGAGCCATGTGAAATGATTTGCTTAGCGTCAGATAATGAAGGCTTTGGTTTAAATATCGAAATTTGGGATGGCGGCGAAACCGAAGTATCGCTAACGCTCATGCGTCCAATGTCAGACATTGTAGACTTGTTTCCCGGAGATGCTAAGTGAGTGATGCTAAAGATAAGTGGTTACGTCAGGAACAAGCTGTACGTGCCACACAAATGGCATTCGATCTAAGCAGCGAAGTTCAAAAGCTGATAAAAAAGCAGGCAATTGATCAAGAGCTAACGCCGTCAGATATGATCCGAAAAATACTTGGCTTAGACGTAAAGTCTAAAAAAACGCGTCAACGTTTATCGTTTAACTTAAATGATGATGAAATAGCGCAACTAGCCAGTCGCTTTGATGTACAAAGCGATGATAAGCGAGCCGTAAAGCAACAAGTAGCTGATTTATTAATAGCTCACACTAAAAATAAAAAAGTGAAATAATTTAATTAGGTTTTTATGAATATTGTTTTAATTGCTTACTTAATTATTTTTGCGTTGTTTGGTACTGCGGCGAGTTATTTTGTACGTTTTATTTATGCATATTGGGTGCTTAAAACAATGCCCATGAAATACATTATTAAAGCGGGTATTTGCGTGGTACTGGTGGTAGTAATTTCAGCGTTAATTCCGTATTTAAGTTAACGCTGAAATTAGCTTATACGCGGCCGTTTTTATTTTATATCAAACGACTGGCATTGGTGGTTAATACACAGCGATTGCACTTCAAGTACAGGAGAACAATCAGTTAAGCCTTGTGCTTTATTTTGTATGTTTTCTTGTTTTGTTATTTGTTGAGCAAGCTGTTCTGCTTCTTCTTGAGAGGTGTTTAGCGTTGAATAAACAGCATATTTACTCGGTCCGCCGCATGCGCGGGCGCCCACTTCAAGTACTTTGCACTGAAAGCTTGCAGTGCAGCTGTTATTACTCACCATGTTATTCAGATCATAGTTTAAGTCAGATAAGTTTTTACTTTGCTCATTTGACGTCACAGTACTAGCACAACCACTTAGTAATAAAATGCTGCTAGCAATGCTTAAAATTGATAGTTTAATTGCCGATGGTAAACATCTCATAACGTTATCCTTAAAATGCACTTACCGCTGAGCCTTCAAGTTTAACACATTTATTTTCAACACACTGCGTGCTTGGCGTTGTTAAATGCTGACAAATGCTCATCATCCCTTTTTGTGAATTATAACTACTTTCAAGCTTAGTAATTTTGTCGCTAAGGACAGCTACTTGTTCCTCAGACGCGGTGTTTGTTGAGTACACAACAAAGCTGCTTGGCCCACCACATGCGCGACTGCCTACTGCACTTACTCTACATTGGGTGCTGGTATCACATTGCTTATCTGTAATTAGCGTATTTAATTCGGTTTTAGCTGTTTTTATATCGTCTATTGAAACGTTTTTTAAATCAGCTTTTGGTATTTTTTCAGCAACTACGTTCTTTTTAGTATTTTCTTGTAATTGAGTGTTTTCTTTTAGCTTTTGTAGCTCTTGCTTTGGTGCTTCAGCTTCTGAGGTGATTGTTACTTGCTGCGTTTCAGTGGGTGCTTTATCTAAGCATGCAGTTAAACACAGTGGTAAAAGTATGGCTAACAATGGGGTACGCATAACAAACCTTGATAGTGATGAAATATTCATCACTATCATACACGGTGCATTTTTTACGGCAATAAAAACTATATTATCAAGTAATTAAAGCCGTGAAAAATACCGTTTTGTTAAAGTCCACCCTGCGTTAGTTTGGTGGGGTTAAGTAGTTTTTCGAGTTCACTGCGTGGTAAATCAGTTTCTTGTTCGGCTACATCAATAATAGGGCGGGCTTCTCTATAAGCCTGCTTTGCTATTTTTGCTGCTTTTTCATAACCGATCACCGGATTAAGTGCCGTCACTAAAATTGGATTTTTAGCGAGCGCTTTATCTATATTAGGCTGATTTACCTTAAAGCTGGCAATGGCTTTATCGCCCAATGCCTGCGCGCTATTGGCAAGTAATTCTATGCTTTGTAAAATATTATACGCAATGACTGGCAGCATAACGTTTAGCTCAAAATTACCCGCTTGGCCTGCTACGGTAATCGTGGCGTCGTTGCCAATAACTTGTGCGCTTACCATGGCTGCGGCTTCTGGTATTACTGGGTTTACCTTACCTGGCATAATAGATGAGCCTGGTTGAAGTGCTTCAAGCTCTATTTCACCTAAGCCCGCAAGTGGTCCTGAATTCATCCAGCGTAGGTCATTCGCTATTTTCATTTGTGCTACAGCGAGTACTTTTAATTGCCCCGAAAGCGCTACTATAGCGTCTTGTGAACCTATATTATAAAAAAAGTTACTACTAGGCGTAAATCTAATGCCTACATTGGCACTCAGATTTTCTGCAAATTTGGCTGCAAACTTAGGGTCTGCATTTATTCCTGTTCCAACGGCTGTACCGCCTTGTGCAAGTTCGCATACACGCTCTAAGCTATGTCTAATTCCTGCTGCGGCATGATTAATTTGTGACTGCCATGCACTTAGTGTTTGATCAAACGTTACAGGCATTGCATCCATTAAATGCGTACGGCCCGTTTTAACTATATGGCCTACTTCAGCTTTTTTCTTTTCTAGGCTTTGCGATAAGTTTTCAAGCGAAGGAAGTAATTCATACACTACATTTATTGCGCTACTGAGTGCGATAGCGGTAGGGACTACATCGTTAGAACTTTGCCCCATATTTACATCATCATTAGGGTGAATGCTTTCACTGCCTATTCGGCTAGCAAGCGTTGCAATAACTTCATTGGCATTCATATTTGAGCTTGTGCCGGAGCCTGTTTGAAAAATATCAACGGGAAAATGCTCAACATGTTCGCCATCAATGATACTTTGACAAGCTTGTTCAATTGCATCGGCTTTAGTTTTACTTAAATGGCCAAGCTCGCAGTTACTTTGCGCAGCAGCTTGTTTTATATAAGCCAGTGCAGTGATAAATTGCTTTGGCATAGATAAGCCACTAATGGCAAAGTTATTAACTGCTCGTTGTGTTTGCGCCTGATAGAGCGCATCAGTAGGTACTTGTAGCTCGCCCATGCTGTCTGATTCTGTTCTAAAGTTGCTCATAAGTGTGCTCCTTAAAAAGGGTTGAATTCGTGACTAAGAATACGAGCTTCACGCTCAAGTATTAAAAATTGTGCAGTATTGTTATGCACTTTATAAAACCGTTTTAGTGCTAATAAAGGTTTGTATAACTGCTCTAAACATTGTTTACGAATAGCATTATGTATAAGAGGGTCGCACATTTTGTTCATAATTTCATGGTGTGTGCGTCTAAGATAAAACTCTTGAAGCAAGGGATTACGTTGTTGCTCAAATTTTTTGGCGACGTTAAGGGCGGTTTCTATGTAATCGGCAACGAGCATGGGTGCATGCAGGCCAGGTCTTAAGCAATGACAAGAGAGTTCTTGATGGTAACGATGCTGGGCATAATTTGAAGACATAAAAAAACCGACTCAATTTAACGATAATAGTTATCATTACATTTAATCGGTTTCAGTGTAAACAGTTATTATAAAAATTATTTGTGATATTAATTTGAGTATTAATTGTAGCCAAGAATAAATATCTGATCTGTTTCATGTTTGGTCATCGCCTGTTGATTATGTTTAGGGTGCGAAAGTAAATCGATTACTGTAGCTCTCATATCAACGGCGTAACTATGATCGTCGGTGGTTTTTTCGGTTATAGCAATGGCCGCGTCTACAGCGGTATAAGGGGGTATATGCATAATTTTATCCTTTGAAATTTAATATAAGTTAAACCCTTTAGTGGGTTAACAATATAAAGCATATTACGTACCAACCATAATGAGCCGGCTCAACCATATGATAGTTATAGTATTTAAAAATTACCTTTTTTTCATCACGACAAAATAAGCTAAATTTGCTTTACTGTTGTGCATTAATCTACAATTTTGGTGCACAGTAATGACAAAGCCATTTTCACAAGCCTGTGAAAACAATAAAACCCCTATTTTAGAGCAATTAAAAGTTGTATTAAAAAATACTAAAACAGTACTCGAAGTTGGCTCAGGAACCGGCCAGCATAGTGTTTTTTTTGCAGAGCAATTACCAAATTTACAATGGCATACAAGTGATCGCGCTATAAACCACGAAGGGATTAACTTATGGCACCGCGAAACTAATTTAACTAATTTGCATGCACCACTTGAGCTTGATTTAAATAATGAGTGGCCAGTAGATAAGGTTGACGCTATTTATACTGCAAACACATTTCATATTGTAAGTTGGCAATTAGTTGAGCGTTTTTTTGACGGTGTTAAACGTCACTTAAATAGCGACGGTATGTTGTGTATTTATGGACCATTCAAATACCAAGGTGAATTTACCAGCCCAAGTAATGATGACTTTAGTGCCTTTTTAACAGAGCGCGATCCGTTAAGTGGAATAAGAGATTTTGAAGCAGTTGAACAACTAGCTAAGCAAGCAGGGCTTACGCTTATTAGCGATACAGCCATGCCTGCAAATAATCAGTTACTCGTTTTTAAACGGCAGTAATGAGCTACATTGCTCTTTATATATATCAATATGGCCGCGTTCACGCTTTAAGTAGTCGCTTATTGCATTACTAAAGTCGCCATCAACAATATGGTGAGCAGAGTAGGTAAGTACGGGTTCAAATCCGCGTGCTATTTTGTGCTCACCTTGTGCACCCGAATGAAAACAGTTGAGTTTATGCTTTATTGCAAACTCAATACCTTGGTAATAACACAATTCAAAGTGCAGCGAATCTACTTCCTCACTTGCTCCCCAGTAGCGCCCATAAAGCGTATTTTTACCTACTAAACTAAGTGTTGCAGCAATCACGTTATCGTCTCTTTTGGCCAGCATAATAACGAGAGTATTAGCCATTAAGGCATGTAAAAGCGTAAAAAACTCCATATTTAAATAGCCCAAATGACCAGAGCGCTTTAAGTAGGTACGCTGATAAAACTCACAAAACAATTGCATTATCTCGGGCGTAATTTGCGTTCCTTGCAGCCATTCAATATCAATATTTTGTTGCGCTATTTTAGCTCGCTCTTTTTTAAGTGACTTACGTTTTCGTGAGCTAAGCACCTGCAAAAAGTCGTCAAAGGATTCATAACCTTTATTAAACCACTGAAATTGCACACCTACTCTTAACATGGCGTGTTGCTCAGTTAATGAGGTGGCTTGGGCTTGGTCGCAAAAATTAACATGCCACCCCGACCACCTTTGCTCAGCACTGTGTAAGCTAAGTTGCTCTGTAATGTACTGATACACCGTATTTGGGTTAGCGTGCTCGATAGCAATACGCTTGCCTTCAATAGGGCTAAAGGGAATGCCAGATAGCCACTTGGGATAATATTCTAAACCGTGTTTTTCGTATGCCTCAGCCCAGGCCCAGTCAAACACATACTCGCCGTATGAATGACTTTTTAAATACCCGGGTGCAAGTGCAACGAGCGTATCACTTTCAAAAATAGCGAGGTGATGGGGCTGCCAACCGCTTTTTTGTGTTACGCATTGGCTTTGTTCAAGGGCATATAAAAAAGCATGTTGAGTAAATGGTTCATCACCAAATAAACGTTGCCATTGCGCCTGATCAATCTCATTAATACTGCTAAACCATTGGTGCGAAAACGTTCCCATGACTACTTACCTTGTAGTTGTTCTAAGCTGTTCTACGTTTTTAATAAACGTACTAATTTGCATTTTAAGCTCGGTAAAATGAGGGTTATAAGTTAAGCGCTGTAAAGCCGGATAGTGTTTTAAGTTGGCGCTTGTACGCTCTCCTAGTTGTGGGTTTTTAGTTGTTTTACATATTTTATATAGGGACTCGTCGTTAATAAAGCTGCCACAATTGCGATAAGTTGCGTTAATTCCATAATGTGGATTTTGCGGTGAGTTAACAACAGCAATATGCGATATACCATGAACCTTTTTACATTGAGGTGTTGTGCATTGCGGATTATTTACTGTGTAATCACTAGCAAATCCCGTCGGTAAAATATCAGTGCTTCCATAAAGTACTAAAGTATCGAGAGGCTTATATTTGATTGAATTACCTTTGTGTAATGCACTCAATAACTTTAGCGTGGCACGCGTATCTATCGTGGTATCAATATCGCTAAGTACACTAAAAATAGGCAATTTAAGTGCAGGGCGTTTGTTTAAGCTACTAATACTTGCAAGTGACATTGCATCGTACGAAGCGGCAGCTGCATTTAAAGGAAATGACTCATACTTAGCAAAGTCTACATCGGCGTCTTTATCAATCCAATTAACAAAGGGTATGGCATCAATCCACTTTGCTATCCAGCCGTACTTATTATGTGGCTCGGAGCCTGGCGAATAAAGCATAAGCGCTTTAATTTTTGGCGATACAGTGTGTTTGGTTGCGTAATCAATAAGTAACGCTGCACCGGTAGAGTAACCTGCGAGTATCACCTCATCAAAGTCTTGCACCGAGCGTTCAATACCGTATTTTATTGCTTGTTGCCATTGGCTAACGTCTACATTGAGTAAAGCACTTGCGGCGCTTCCATGTCCTGGTAATAAAATAGTACGCACAGTATAGCCTTGCTGATAATACACTTGTGCTAAATCGTGATACGTAAAGGGTGAATCAGTTAGCCCGTGGATTAGTAGTGCAACTTTATTACTGTTTGGATGCGTGAGCTCAAAAGGGGCAATAATATCTGCAATAGTAGGGTCAGGTTTTCGCGTACCTTGTGTTACTAATTGCTGATAGGTTTGTGTAATAACAGGGCATGGCATATTTGCACGTGGATTGGCTTTATTTATATGTTTATATGCAAAATCTAAGTAATCGTTAAATGGCAAAAGGGCGTGGTAATTAAAGCGCTGGTGGTTGTGCTCATTTTCAAAGCGTAATAAGCCTTGTTGCTTACTTTTTGTTATAAATTTAAAGTCGCTCGCCTGCGATATACAGTTTTGAGCGACAGCTGTATGAGAAAAAACACTTAAAACAAAACCCAAAAATACTCTTAAAACTATTCTTAAAATTAAACCACTATTGTTCATTAACTTCTGCATATTGGACAAGACACTCGGTTAGCTTAATGAGTTCAAGCGGTTTTGCAAGATGTTGATTAAATCCAACTGCTTGTGCATGTGCTTTATCCTCTGGCATTACGTCGGCAGTTAAAGCAATAATCGGGAGTTCTTGTTCGGTTTTAAACTGGCGGATCAGTGCCGTTGCTCTATAGCCATCCATTATAGGCATTTGGCAATCCATAAGGACTAAATCAAAATGTTGTTTTTTCACTATATCGACCGCCAACTCACCGTTTTCTACTATATACGGCACAATCCCTAACGAGCCAAGCATCGCTTTAATAACCATTTGATTTACTGGGTTATCCTCTGCGACCAAAATGTCTAGCGAAGTAATATTAGTATTATCAAATGTAATAACATGTTCTTTTTTAGGTTCTGTTGTTTCTAATCGTATTGAAAATGTAAAAGTAGAGCCTTTATCTATTTCACTTTTAAGGGCTATTTCTCCCCCCATTAATTGGCTTAGCTCTTTTGCTATTGTTAAGCCAAGCCCTGTACCGCCAAACTGCCTTGAGGTAGAGCTATCAGCTTGGGTAAATGCATTAAATAATTTTTTATGCTGGCTTGGTTTTATACCTATTCCGGTATCACTAACGTTTATCACAAGCTGTACTTTATTGGCGGCAGTAAACTCTGTTTCTATGTTTAAAGTAACGCTGCCTTGGCTTGTAAATTTAATCGCGTTACTACATAAATTAAGTAATACCTGCTCAATTCGCATAGGATCACCAATAAACCAGGTATCTAAAGGTAGCTTTGAGTTAACTTGCCAGTTAATACCTTTGTTAACTGCGCTTTGTTCAAACATATTGTCTATGCGTGTTATTAAGGCACCTAGGTCGAATGCAATAGATTCAATAACTAACTTTTGGGATTCTATTTTTGATATATCAAGAATGTCATTAATTAAGTTTAATAAACTTTTAGATGATGAGTTTATTTTATCTAAATAGCCAATGAGTGTACTTGCACTGTCTGTTTCTCGAGCAAGTGAAGAAAAACCAATAACGGCGTTTAATGGTGTACGTATTTCGTGGCTCATATTCGCTAAAAATTGGCTTTTAGCCTGATTAGCTAAATCAGACTGCTGCTTTGCTTGTGCGAGTGAGTGAGTACGCTCTGCAACTTGACGTGTAAGTGCAATCTGTTGCTGATTAAACAGCAGTAAAACCATTAAAATTAAAGAACATACGGCAACTTGAAGTATGAGCAATAATAGAGTTAGTTGGCTATTATGTTGTGTTAAAAAGCTTTCTTTAAGGGCTAGTTTTACAATCCATTTTTGCCCTGCAAAGTCCACGTCAAACGACATTAAACGGCTGCCTTTGGCTTGCTGAACATCTTGAGAGTAATTACTATAAAACGGCGGTGTGTTTGTATCTTCGTATATACCAATCGAAAACATATCAGACTGTTCTTTAGAAATGGCCTGCTCAATAATACTACGCACTAAAAATATACCAGTGGCATAGCCTTTAATTGTTTTTTCATCGTTATATTGGGAGTACACAGGGGCAAATAATAAATAGGCTGGTTTAGGTTGTTTGGTTTGCACCAACTGAATTATTTTAGTTCCGACTGGCATGTACTTTATAGCGGGGTTAAGCAGAGAGTTTTTTCGATCAGGGTTTGAAAATACATTAAAGCCAATAGCTTTTTGATTACCATTAAAAGGAGCTATGTATTTTACTATAACGAGGGGATCGTTAATTTCAAGAGGTTCGCCAACTATATCAATATCTAAATGGTAAATACTTGATATTTCTTGAGCAAAGACTTCGCGTTGATCTTGAGGTATTTTTGCATTCCACGATAAAGCGTTAATAAACTCGTATTGAGTTAGTAACTGACTAGCATAAGAATAAAAATCTTGCTGGCTCAGCATGGGAGATGATTGAACCTGACTTGCTAAGCTCTGCACTGCAATAATACTGCGATTTGTATATCTATAAAGGCTGTTTTCTATAACGTGGACTTCACGTTCGGCAATTTTAATAGTGCTTATACGATTTTCCTGATCGTATAATTGTGTTGTTACCGCGACTGATAAAAATAAAACTGAGCATACTGCAATTGTCGGAAATGCCGATATAGTATGTTGATTAGACTTTTGTGGTAATAAAGAAAGTAAAAACGGAGTCGCAATTAATACCCCTAATGTATCGCCAAGCCACCAGTAAATAACATTATTCCAATGATTATCAATACTGTAAATCGAGTTAAATTGACTCAGTGCGAATACGCCAAAGTTAGCTGAAATTAAGCTGACCAATATGGCTATGACTAAAATAAAGTAAATTATATTCTTGCGCTTTTTAAAGCGCAGCGGGTGACCAAGCCAATACTTTAAAAGAGCTGCGCCGACCATTGCCTGTATAACAACACCAAAGGCGATATACATAGCCTCGTTGAATGAGTTGCCGACCAGGACTAGCTCATGAGCTGAACTATCAAAAATATTTAGGTTAAACGCAATTGCAGCTACAAATAAAGGCGGGATAAAGCGCCACCACCAAATATAACAACCGACTAGAGCTATGCCGGCAGGTAACCAAATTGGAATTATTTGCGAGTTAAAAGCAAGTTTAGTGAGTGCTATGCCGACTAAAAAATATGCTAAAGCAAACATGATGTAAAAAATAATGGAATGATTTTTAGAGTTAAAATTTTTCACATAAGGTCCAAGCAATTATTATTATCGTTTTGAAATATCAGTATAGCTAACAGTAAGTTATTTTGGTTATTTTTATAATGGTAACTGTTTTTTGCTAAATGACTGCTTTAACACGACTGTTGATTCTATATTTGCAATACAACTTAAACTACCTAGCTGATGTTTTACAAATGTTTCGTAGCTCTCAAGATCATGTGCAATGATTTTTAATAAATAATCATAGCTTCCTGATATTACACAACACTCTAATACATGTGGTAATTTTTCTACATATTGCTCAAATTGCTCTGCAGCACTTACCGAGTTTTGGCTTAATCGTACAAACGCATATACCAACACATTAAGGTTAAGTGCTTTAGGATTTATGGCGGCGTGGTAGCCGGTAATAATGTTTTCTTGCTCTAATTTTTTTATACGCCTTAGGCAAGGTGTATCCGATAGGTTGATACTGCTGGCCAAATCTGAAACCGACATACGAGCTTGGCTTTGCAGTGCAATGAGTAATTGCTGATCTTTTTTATCTAACATAGTTGTCGGCTTTTATTAATTATTTTTATATTTGTAGTGATTATTGCTAAGTATTACAGTTTTTACTATTTTTTTTGGCGTTTTACCCTCATTGAACTCTGTTAGCATTTAACTATAAAAATAATAGAGCACAACAATGAACACACATACCGCTATTTTCGATCACTGGATACGAACAGAGTTTGTCACTTTAAATAGTGAATTAGAGCAGCTTTATTGGCAGCAAACCGATAAAGCAAATGTAGAAGGGGTAGGCGAGGCCTTAAAGCAACAATTAGAAAAAGAAGGCAACGTATTAATTAGCAATTTATTAGCCGAGGGAAACACAGATCAAGGCTTTGATAGCGCTTTTGACTTACTCGGTAACGTAGGATTATTTATGGCAGCGTGTAGGCGCCATGAAATTACTGAGCCAAGCAGAGAAACCACTTCACCGCTAATAGAAGCCTCAGCGCTTGCTATGCATATAGGCGCATCCATTGGCGTAACCCCTCGTTTTGCTACCGCCCACTTAACTACTCATAACAAAGCACTTAACGGTATTTATAAACGATTTACCAATTTACCTGATGAAAAGCTGTTTCTTGATTATAACACTCAAGGCATTTTGGCCTACAAACGGGCAAGTGATGCATTATTAAAAATATTGCCGTTAGGTATTTCACATCCCTTGTGTGGTGAGTTATTAAAAGTAGCTAAACAAGCGCTTATAGATGTAATTGAGTCAAACAATGCACTTTATTCTGAGCTCGATACAGATCGATTTTTTAACTGCGTTCGCCCTTATTATAAACCGTACCGTGTAGGTAAAGAGGTTTACAGAGGTGCAAATGCTGGTGACTTTGCAGGTATTAACGTGATTGATATGCTGTTAGGACTGTGTAGTGCAAACGAGCCTAGTTACTCGCAAATGCTGGTGGATAAGTTTTTATATATGATGCCAGAGGATCAACAAATCCTACGAGAAGCCATGCGTATGCAAAGCTTTATGGATGACTTTTTACAAGCCAAACCATATAAAAATACAGATTGGTTTAAAAGCCACGCAACGTTATTTATTCAAGTGTGTAAATTACATGGCGACACCGCAGTCGGTCATCATAATCAACTGGTTGAAAAGTTTATTGCTCAGCCCTCAAAAAATATGCAACAGCAGCATATGAGCAAGGTAACAGCAAGTGGTCCGCCGCTTAATGTGTTACTTGATTCGCTCGAAAAATTAAGAGATAGGCGAGCCAGTGCCAAACGCGACGATATAAAAACACGTTTTGACGATCTAAATACACTTAAAGAATGGGTTAAATAGCATGCTTAAAAATGATTTTTGTATGGCCGATGGCTGTTATTTATTAAACCACTCGGTAGGGCGTCCTCTTAAAAATACACAGCAATATTTAGATCAGCATTATTTTTTACCATGGGAGAGCTCAAATAAAGAACCTTGGCAACAATGGCTGCCCGCAGTTGAGCAATTTACTACCGCGCTTGGTAAGTTATTTAATGCGCCTAGTTCGCAGTTTTGTCCTCAGGTTAATTTATCAAGTGGCTTAACAAAGTTGCTTATGTCGCATCCACGGCTACAGCAAAAAAATTGTAAAGTGCTAATGGCACAAAGTGATTTTCCGAGCATGGGTTTTGCAATGCAAAAAGCATTACCAGAGTGCGCACAAATTATGTTTATACCAGAGCACGAAAACCTAACTGATATTAGTGTTTGGCAGCGTTATATAACTTGTGATATCGATTTAGTTTTTATAAGCCATGTGTATTCAAATACAGGTGTACAGGCGCCTGTGTACGATATTGTAGCTATAAGTAAATTAACCAATAGTTTATCAATAGTTGATGTTGCTCAGTCAGCGGGTGTTATACCGCTTGATTTAAGCATACTCGATGCTGACTTTATGATTGGCTCGAGCGTTAAATGGTTATGTGGTGGCCCAGGTGCAGCTTATTTATGGGTTAACAAAAATCAAATAGAGTATTGCGAGCCTAAAGATGTGGGGTGGTTTTCGCATCAAAATCCATTTGAGTTCGATATTAACCATTTTGAATATAACGCCAGTGCGCTCAAGTTTTGGGGTGGTACTCCCTCTGTAGCACCTTATATTATTGCCGCAAATAGCATTGCTTACTTTGCAGAGCTAACTGCTCACAAGGTAAGGGATCATAATTTAGCTATGCTTACGCTTATTCATGAGCAACTAGGCAAATATGTTGCATCACCTATGAGTAGTGATAAATGCAGCGGGACAGTTATTTTGTTTTTTAACAAGCAGCAAGACCATGTACTTACAGAGCTTAATAAAGCGAAAGTCAGTGTAGATGCCCGTAAATTTGGGATACGAGTATCGCCACATATTTATAATACTCAAGAAGACGTTGCGCAGTTTATCTCGATAGTAAAACGAGCGCTTAAGGGTTTTGGCTAAGCTGCTGTTTTCTTTGTTTTAATGACTCTATTTTTTGCTGCGTTTGATTAATTGATGCGTCGTAAGCTTGCTTTAACGAATTTGTTTTAGTTGCGATAGCATCAGCAATAGACGAAGCGCCTAAACGATTGGCTTTATCTTGAGTCATGTAATCTATCTGCTGTTTTTTAGCTGCGTATTCTTTTTGGCTTTGTGCAATAGATAGCTCAAGACGCTTTATTTCTCGTTCTATTTGTTGAACTTCTAAGTAGTCATCCACAGAGGTGTCGGTAATACCTTTACCGGGCGTAGAGCTTTTGTATGCTTCAATTACGTTTATATCTTTAAGAGTAATAACTTGTGCATCTTTAGCGCAAGGCGTTTGGCTAAAGGTAGGAACGCCCTTAATTACACACTTATACACTGTTGTACTTTGTGCCAAGGTAAAAAATGGTGCTGCCGCGCAAACTGATAGCAATATGAACCGGATCATAGCTAAACCTAAAAGTGGCTAAAGTTGTGTTAATAATGCCCTAAGTTATTACTAGGCACAATTTGTTTAGTTTTTATAAATTTTAGGCACAAAAAAACCACAATTAAGTGGTTTAAATTAAGTATGGTCCAGAGGGAGGGATAGATTTGCTTACATCCATGTAATCAATCGCTGCGCGACGCTTGCAGCGGCCCAAAATGTTCCAGACATTTTGTCGAACCCTGTCGAGGGTTCTCACCCTCCCAATTTAGTATTGGTGTTAAATTTTAGGCACAAAAAAACCACAATCAAGTGGTTTAAATTAAGTATGGTGGAGAGGGAGGGATTCGAACCCTCGATAGAGCTACAAACTCTATACTCCCTTAGCAGGGGAGCTCCTTCGGCCACTCGGACACCTCTCCAACGCATAACCGTTTGTATTGATGGAAGTAAAAAAAGCCACCAATTAAAATATGGTGGAGAGATAGGGATTTGAACCCTAGATGGGCTATAAACCCATGCCGGTTTTCAAGACCGGTGCATTCGACCACTCTGCCATCTCTCCGTGACGCAGAATAATACTTAGGTGATACCGCTGTGTAAATAGCAAAATGACTGTTTGCCTAAAAAATGTACGTAAATGAGGTTTTTTTTGTAAATAAGGGGAAATTAAGGCAATTTTTAATAAAATAAATAGGTTGCAGCAAACAAGGGGGAGCTAAATAAGTGACTTCATTTAGTGGTTGAGTGTTCGCTGCACCGAAAAATAATCATGGTTGGGTGATTATTTATATTGAGCTGCGCCGCTAAGTGCTAGTCTTTTACCAATAGTGTTAAGTCTAGCTAACATTCTTGCTTTACGGTTAGTTGGTTTAACTGCTACTTGAGCTGCTGCTGTTTGATTTAATGTGTTAATTGGTTTCATTATTTTGCTCCGGGTTGTATATGTTGAAATCGCGTGCATTTTGCACGTTGTTTGATTAAAAAGACAACGATAAAAATTGAGCCTGACGGATTAGTTAAACTAATCCTTATTTATTTTATTAACGTGCGGTCCAGTGTTTTTTATTATGGTTTTTGCATAAGTAGTTAAAATAAAATCGGCGTTACTCTCACCAATACTGGTATTTGTGTGTGTTTTTATTTATTTATATGCATTTTACACAACCTTTTTTGACTAGTTATTCAGATTAAAAAAACTCAATTAAACTCTTTTTTATTCGTTCTCAAATACATTGTTGGAAACAAAAGCTTGTCACTACTAATAATTATTAAACCAAGTACAAAAAAACAGAATGAAAAATCACTAATGTGGCTTAAAAGCATCTGTAAAAAACGCAGTTTTTCTTATTGTATGTTTACTACAACAGGAAACTTTAACAATGACAGCGCTCAAATAAGGTTGCTACTCAGTAAATTTACCAAAGTAGTTGTACTTGGCGGAGACGGTACATTGAGCTTGGCGGTTAATGCGTTAATAGGGAGTAGCTGTACGTTAGCATTATTGCCTTGCGGTACAGGTAATGATTTCTCGAGAGGGTTTAGTTGCAAAGAAGATGATTGGCGAAAGGCATTATTTAATACACCGACAGCAATTGATGTAGGAAAAATTAATAGTCGCTATTTTATTAATATTGCAGGGGTAGGGTTTGATGCTCATGTAGTTAAAGCGATTAATGCTAAAGCTAGTTTTTCATCTTTTGATTACAGTTGGACGAGCATTAAGGAGCTATTTTATTATCAAGCTCAGCAGTTACAAGGTACGTTTAATAACGATGTTAGGCAGTATAAAAATTTAATTACCGTATTTGCTAATCATAAGTACTTTGGTGGTGGTCTAGAAATAGCGCCAAAAGCAGATTTAACTGATGGGCTGCTTGAGTGTTATCAAATGCGATCGGGTGGGCTTTTTTATAACGTAATAAGCTTTATGAAGTTGTTTTTTAAGCGCCATCAGCATATAAAAAACCTTAACTACAGTCGCTTAAATACAGCTTCCATAAAAACTGAAGGGTTATTGATTGAAGCAGATGGTGAACTGGTAGGTAAAACTCCTGCCGTTATTAGTGTACATGGGCAGGCTTTACTTTTTCATATGCCAATAAAAAAGCGCCTACAGTAGGGTAGGCGCTTTTACGTTAGTTGCGTTAATAACGTGTCTAACTGGGGACGGAGCCACTTTTAGCCATTGCTCTATTAGCTAAAAAGGCGTTAATTCGTTTTGTTGGGGTAAGCACAATGGCGTTACCTAATAGCACTAGGCTAAATCCTGCAAAGGTATTTGCGTGCCATTCAAAGCCTTCAAAAAAGCTACTCAGTGTTACTGCCACTAATGGGAATAAAACAATAACGTAGCTGGCTTTTTCAGGGCCTATATTTCTAAGTAGAGCAAAGTAGCAACCAAAAGCGATTACAGTGCCAAATATTGATAGATAAAGTAGTGATAGCCAGTAACTTGGTGGAGCGTTTAAACTAAATTGCACATCGTTCATTAATACATATAAAGCCAAGCCTATAGCGCTGTATAACATGCCCCATGCATTGCCTTGCAATACACCAATTTGTTTACGAGAATTACGAACGCTTACCATATTTCCTAATGAAGCCACAAAGGTGCCACCAAGGGCAAGTAGTAACCCGACCAATGCACCATTACTCAAGTCGAACTGCTGTAACTGTGGCCAAAACAGACACGTAATACCTAATACAGCGAGTACAGCACCTGTATAAATTCGTTTTGAGATTGGCTTACCAAAAAATAACCGAGTATTGACTATGTTCATAACCAGCAGCATTGAAAAGGCAATAGAGGTCATGGCTGAGGTAAGGTGATTTTGTGCCCAGTAAAGCATTAAATAATTTAATCCAAAATTACAAATGGCTAATAAAACAAAAAAGCCATGATCCAGTAACTTAAATCGCATGTCGGGTTTTTTGTACGCTACATATAACCACATTAAAAGCGCTGCAATAGCAAAGCGATAAAATAACGATAACTCTACCGCAATATCACCTAACTGAAACTCTATGGCTAACCAAGTTGAGCCCCAAATTAAAACGGTTGTAATGTATAGCGCTGCACTTTTCATGGTTAGTCTCCAAAGCCCGGTTGAATGGCTATTTTAAGACCTATCTGTATACTTACCATATACAGAAAAGTAAAAATGTAACCTATACAGATTTGGTGTGTGATGATAAGACAAAAAAATAGCCAAGGGCATGAGTTTTTATATCAGCAAGTTATTCAGTTGATTAGAGATATGAGCGCTCAACAAGTTTTACTCCCCGGCGAAAAACTTCCATCACTGCGTAAAATGGCAGATAACTTAAGCATAAGTATCCCCACTGTAAAACAGGCTTACCAGTCACTTGAAGATCAAGGGTTGGTAGAGGCGCGTGAAAAATCAGGATATTTTTTAAAAGTCGTTAGCATGGCGCACAATTTACCTAAGCGAGTTAAATTAAGTCGCGAACCTGTTGTGGTAAATAAACAAGCCTTAATAGAGCAGGTGTACAGCGCGATTCATCAAGCGAACGTAGTCCCTTTTGGTATCGCTAACCCAATTGCCGCAGCACCTACCGATAAAGCACTCGCCAGAAACATGCGCCGCGTAATGACTATCGCAGGCAGTAAAGCCATAAACTATGGCCCAACAGATGGGTTTGTACCGCTGAAAAAGCAATTAGTGCATCGCTATTTAGATTTTGGCATTGGCATTGATATGGACGAGCTTGTGATCACCAATGGTGCACAAGAAGCCATGGCTATTGCACTTAAGTGTGTAACAAAGCCAGGCGATGTAGTGGCTATTGAGACACCTTGTTATCACGGGATTATAGAGCTAATAGAAAGCTTAGGGCTTAAAGCGCTCGAAATACCACTGTGCCCAGATAATGGCATTTGGTTAAGCGATTTGGAGCGCGCTTTGAATGAACATGACATAAAAGCGTGTTTATTCTCGACAGCAATTAGCAACCCTGTGGGCAGCTTTATGCCAGATACAAATAGGCAGCAGCTGGTGGAGTTACTCGAAAGCCACGACGTAGTGCTTATTGAAGATGACGTATACGGCGATTTATATTTTACGGCAAAACGAGGCACACCTGCTTTAGCGTACTCTAAAAAAGGATTAGTGATCAGTTGCTCATCTTTTTCTAAAACGGCAGCGCCTAGCTATCGTGTGGGTTGGGTCGTTGCCGGTAAATTTGCAACACAAGCACGGCGATATAAACGAGCACTAAGTTGCTCCGCTTCGTTAATAAACCAATGGGCGTTATCAGAATTTATTGCCAGCGGCGAGTACGACCGTAACTTAAAGGTACTCAGGCAGCGCCTGCGCGATAACAAAGAGCGTATGCGATGGTGTTTACAACAAGCTATGCCAAAAAATACACGTATAAGCGATCCAAAAGGAGGCTGTGTAATGTGGCTAGATTTAGGAGGCGAATACGATAGTCAAAAATTATTTTTACTTGCTCTTGAGGTTGGTATTAGTATTACCCCTGGGCTTATTTTTTCAGCCTCTAATAAGTATAAAAGCTGCGTAAGGTTAAGTTATGGTGTGCCGTGGAGCGAGCAGATAGAGCAAGCAATAGTTACATTGGGCAAGCTCACTTTATTAGCTAAAAAGTAATACCAATCTGCTTATATATGGGGTCTATTTAACGTTAAGAAAATTACGCTAGAACTAGGCAAAAGTTTTTGTATCTAGTTGTTCTAAATAAAAATTTTTAACGAAGTTATAGTGCAATTTAATTCGTTAAATTGATCAAAGATTTATGCAGGTTGGTATAAGTTTGGGAAACACAAAAAAGCAGCATTTAAGTAAACTTAAGTGCTGCCAAAGGGATGTTAAATAACGTTTGCTGTACTAATTGTGTTTAAAGCTAAATAACTGGTAACCTTTAAGCTCAGGCACTTGCATTACTAATTGCTCTTCTTGTTTTGCAATATCAGCAAAGTTTTCACATAAAGAGTTAGCTCTCTCTTCAAGTGCGCTTGCATGTAGCTCTACTTTTTCTTCTATTTGTGCACCCATATTTTCCATGCGTTGTTCAAAGGCATCCATATCGCCGCCTGAACCAAGTAACTCAGAACCTAAAGCCACTAAAATGCTGCCCATTGATTGCATTACTGCTGATTCAACCGCTGTTTCTATCTGCTGCTCAAATTGTTGTTCAAAGTTTTCGCCAAATTGATTAAAACTTTGTTGGCCCATTACAAATGTACCTTGCTGGTAAAATGTATTTTCTACCTCAATTTTAATGTCGTCCATAAGCTCAGACATATTATCAAGACCGTCAATATTAAATGCATTGCCTACTTCTTCTAATGCTACACCGGCAATTTTAACACCCTCTAACGCTATATTAGCTACTTCAGGTAATTGAGTGCGTAAGCTGTCAGAGTACTTATTCAGTGCTTCGCGTTGTGAGCTATTAAGCGCTACAAGCTCGCCATTTACGGTTAAGTCACCATGGGCATTAAATTGCATAGTTTTATTATTGGCAGTAAAAATTTCTAATTCGTTTGGTTTAATACGTACATCGTTTTTAAATTCGACGTTACATTCATCGTTACTAAATGAAATTGCAGAATCGTTGTCGTTATGAGCCATAGCGGCTGGCGTACAAATTAATGCGCTAACTAATAGTAATTTTTTCATGTTTGTTCTCTACTTTTTGTTGATGACGATTAATTAATAACAAGTTTGATGCCAGTTTTATTTTTCCATAAAAAACAATTGATTAAGTGTTTTTCTTTATTTTTTAGCAAGTCAAAATAATTAATAAATAACTATTTTTTAGTCAAATTGGCTAACTAATAAAAATTAATAAATTTTATTTATCGATACGATAAAAAACTCTCACTTTCCTCAATTCAAATTTAGCGCTATTTATTCACATTACTGACATGAAGACTATTTACAGTAGTCGCGTGGCTTTATTTTGATGTTAATTTGCAGTGCACTTTGGCATTAAACATTTTTAATTTTACCGGCTATTGCGATAATAAAATCCTTGGTTGGTCTCAAACACTTTATGGAGTGGGTTGTGGGTAAGACATTTAGTTACGATGCGCTAGATGACGATTTTGTTGAAGACGAGTACGAAATGCTCGGACGTAATCAACACGATAAGAACAAGCAAAAGGTTAAAAAGAAGTTGGAAGACTACCTTGAGCAAAAACGCTTGCGTAAAAATCTAGGCGAAGACGATTTAAGCGATTACACCGATTAAATTTCACTAGTATAAATAAAATACCAATTAATATTGAGAGTTTAAATGTGCAGTTATGCGTATGTTTAAGTTTCAGTAGTATTGGCAATAAAGAGGCCTTGCGCCTCTTTATTACTTTTTAAAGCGTACTTTTAGCCTGTGCTAATGCTTTTTGAATTGTAAGTTCTAGCTTTTCGGGTTTAGTAAAAGGTGCATAACGTTTAATTGGTGTACCATCTGCGGCAATTAAAAATTTAGTAAAATTCCACTTTATTTTACGTGTTAAAAAACCAGGTAAAGCCGATTTCAAGTGACGAAATACAGGATGTGCATGCTCACCGTTTACATCTACTTTGGCCGCCATTAAAAAGCTCACACCAAAATTAATTAAGCACCCTTGCTCTATTTGTGTTGCGTCGCCGGGTTCTTGCTGACCAAATTGATTGCACGGAAATCCCAGAATAACTAAACCTTGGCTGGCATACTTATTGTGCAAAGCTTGCAGTGACTCGTATTGGTAGGTAAATCCACATTTACTTGCGGTATTAACAATAAGCACAACCTTCCCTTCAAAATCATTAAAGTTGATAGGCTGACCCTGTAAGCTTGTTGCGCTTAGTTGATGAAATTCGTGCATATTGGCGTCTTTTTATTGTTGTTAGCCGCATTTTAACCTGAGTGCAGTATTTCATAAAGTATAAAGATCGCACTAATTTAAAATTAGAAATAGCCCCATACCGGCAAGCGTAGTGTAATAAATATTATGTGTTTTGTAGGCAACAATAATGGCGACTATTGCTGCGCTTAAATAAGGGTTTTGCCAGTTTAAGTTAATGCCATCTTCATTCAAAAACACGATAGGCACCCAAATTGCTGTAAGCACTGCAGGTGCGCTAAAGCTTAAAAATTGCTGCATTTTAGGGCCTACTTTAAACGGTAAAGCACGGTGTAAAAACAAATAACGCGTAAAAAATGTAATGCACGCCATGAGTAAAATAGTCGTCATCATGGCGTTACTTCCTTTTTAGTGGTTAGTCTTGCTGTGCTGTAACCTGCGGCCATTGCCAGCAGCGCTGAGCAAACAAGCCATAACTCAAATCCTGTGCTTTTTAAAAGCGTTGCGCTAATGCCTGCTACAATTACCGTAACGAGTGAGGCCAAATTTTTAATGCCCGGAATAACCAAAGCTATAAACGTGGCAGCAATGGCAAAGTCGAGCCCTAAATTAGTTAAGTCGGGCAGCATTGTGCCTGCTACAATGCCAATTAACGTCCAAATATTCCATGCAATATAAAAGCTAAAACCAGCGCTCAATGCGTATATTAAACGTGTTTTTGTTCTGTACGCTTTTCTATGGTGAGAAAATGCAAATAGCTCATCGGTTAATACAAAACTTACTGGTAAGCGCCAACGCATAGGTTGGTCAATTACCTTATGACGCACAGCTAAACCGTATAAAAAGTGCCGAGAGCTAATAATAAATGTTGTGAATAAAATTGTGAGCAATGGTGTGTTGCCCGCTATAAGTTCAATTGCAACAAGCTGTGCAGAGCCTGCAAAGACTAATAACGACATTGCTTGGGTTTCTAGTGCACTAAAGCCATTTTGAATCGCTAAAGAACCACATAAAATGCCCCAAGGAACAACAGCTAAACACAGTGGTAGCATATCTAAAAAGCCTTTTAAAATAGCTTTTTTAACTGGTTGCATGATATTTACTCGCACGGCTTGTAGAATGGCTCATAAGGATACCTTAATATTATGATGTTAAAGTAGTTAACGAATTAGATAATACTGTTTTTTTAAGGATAGGCGCAATGACGACGTTAAAAGTGTGGGATGGGTTTATTAGATGCTTTCATTGGTTTTTGGTTGTAAGTATTGCGGTGCTTTATTTTAGTATTGAAGAGGGCATGATTGAGCTTCATTTTGTTGCTGGGTTCTTTACTTTAGCACTTATCGTAACGCGTTTAATATGGGGCATTATCGGAAGTAAAACCGCGAGATTAAGTGGGTTGCTGCACTCTCCTCGTGCTATTTTAAAGGCACTAAAGACACCAAGCGACTCGCTAGGTCATTCAGCACCTGGCAGTTGTATGGTAATGGTATTTTTTATAATTATAATTACGCAGCTTATTACCGGGTTAATGAGTAGTGATGGCATTTTAACTGACGGCCCGCTTGCTCAATATGTGTCTAGCGATACGATTGATTTTGCAAATTGGCTACATGAGCTGAATTTTGACATTTTACTTTATGCTATTGGTTTACATGTATTAGCTATTATTGTTTATAGAATAAAAGGTAAGCCGCTAGTTAAAGCGATGATCACAGGCTCAAAAGAGTTAAAAGCAGATGACTCTGAGGCTAAAATAACAAAAGCGTCTTGGCCTGCGTGGCTAATATTTATATCTTTATTGGTGTTGCTGATATTTACGTGGGCGAAAGAACCTTTAACTTATTTATTTAGTTAAAAACACATTAAACCAACCTTAAAGGGTTGGTTTTTATTTTTTGTTACATTCTTTTGTTTGATTTTTATGCGGGGCCTAATTATAATCGCCGCATTGCTGGCAAACTAATCGAAAGGTTAGGGCGCAAAGTTTCCGGTCTAAGGCTTTTTATAAAGCTATGGTAGCGGGACTACTGCATAACGTGTTGTTATGTATCACTTGCCCTCAGTGTATTTTTTGTGTATCCATAGTGTATGGATAAGATTTTGTAACTCTTAAGGTGTTGCCGTGTTTATGCATACGTCGTTGGCCTGTGGAAAGTGGTCAACAATAGGTTGCTTAAATCATCATACCCAATTGTTTATTGGCGATGTGGTGAGTGTAACCTTTTATGACATGCAAGGAGAGCTAGTTAGTTTATCATTTGATTACAAAATCACCTCGCTTGAACAAGGTGAGCCTCACGCATGGCCACGTTTAATTGCCGAGCATATTAACGTGCATGTACCTCTTGTTAGCGCAGGTAAAATGACCGAACAAGGTTTAATTGTTGCCTATAGAAACAATGAAATTTTTGCTTTGCAAAGCAGTGGTATATGTAAAGCGCATGTCGATTTTCATTGTATTGCAAAATGCGATGAGCGTGTTGTTAATAACCTTGATACTTATGATTACGTGTACCCTGAAAATTGTGAAAACTATAATGCGGGTACAAAGGTATTGCAGCCAAAAACAGGGCATGTTTATCAATGTAGGCCTTGGCCATTTAATGAGTTTTGCCGCGCGAGTGACGATAAAAAGTTTATGTTCGAGCCCGGTATTGGACAAAGTTGGGCTATGGCTTGGCAGCAAATATAAGGCTTAAGTGAATTATCTTCCCAAAGGTATAGCGGTTTTAGTAATGAAGCGTTTACCGTTTTAGCCCACCCAACTATTGGATGGGCTTTTTTATTTTTATGATAAACTGCAAATCACATTATTTTTTTAATTGGTTTTGTTGTGTCTCGTCCTGACTACTCTTTAAGTTTATTACCTAATTTCCCGATTGCTAAACAGCAAGCCCATACATTAAGTACTCATAATAAAATACGCACTGATAATTACTATTGGATGCGTGATGACGATCGTCAGGATGAGCAAGTACTTGCACATTTACATGCTGAAAATGCATATTGTGATGAACAGTTAGCTGCAATGAAGCCACTCCAAAATACACTTTTTGAAGAGTTAAAAGCACGCATTGTAAAAGACGATAACTCGGTACCCGTTAAAGACGGGAAATACTGGTATCACTCAGAAGTTCGTGGTGATGATGAGTACTCTCGCCATTATAGAAGCACGAGCATAAAGGCTGATAATAAAGAGCTTTTACTCGATGTGAATATATTAGCTGAGGGATTTGAGTTTTTTGAGCTAGGAGAAGTCGCACTAAGCCCATGCGAGCAGCTTATGGCTTACTCTGAAGATACTGAAGGTCGTCGTATTTATAATGTTCGCTTTAAAAGCTTAACGACCGGTGAAATGCTACCTGATGTACTTGAAAATACAGAAGGGCAGGTTGTTTGGGCTAACGACAATAAAACTGTTTTTTATGTAAAAAAAGATTTAAAAACGCTACTAGGATACCAAGTATTTAGGCATGAGCTTGGCAGCGAGCAAAGCCAAGATGTAATGGTTTACGAAGAGCAAGACAGCAGCTTTTTTATGGGGCTTGGTAAAAGCCGCGACGAAGGCCTAATTATTATTGATTTAGCATCGACAGAGACCAACGATACATGGGTGCTTGATGCTAATAAGCCCACTGATGAATTTAAAGCATTAATGCCGCGTGAAGATGGCCACGAGTTTGACGTAGATAAGCTAGGTGACACATTTTATATTGTGACTAACTGGCAAGCTAAAAACTTTAGATTAATGACGGCAACAAACGAAACGATTGCTGATAAAACACAATGGTTTGAGCATACAGCTCACAGAGAAAATGTACTGCTTGAAGGTGTTGAGTTATTTAATGACTTTTTGGTATTGAGTGAACGCGAGCAAGGGCAAGCTCGATTCGTAGTTGTTAATAGGTTAGGGGATCGTATGGCACTTGAGTTTGCCGATCCTTGTTATTATGCTGCAATAGCAATGAACCCAGAGCCAGACACTCGCACTGCGCGTATTTATTACTCAAGTTTAACAACACCAGGCTCTTTATATGATGTTGATTTAGCAACTGGCGAAAAAACACTACTTAAACAGCAAAAAGTACTCGGTAGTTTTAATGCCGATGACTATCAGTCGGAGCGATTAATGGTAACTGCTCGCGACGGAGTTAAAGTACCTGTATCTGTTGTTTATCGAAAAGACAGCTTTAAAAAAGATGGCACAAATCCGTTATTTCAATACGGCTATGGCGCCTATGGCTATACGATTGATCCTAGTTTTTCTAGTTCGTCACTGAGCTTGCTCGATCGTGGCTTTGTTTATGTTATTGCGCATGTTCGAGGCTCTGAAATGCTAGGTCGCGAATGGTATGAGCAAGGTAAAAAAGAGCATAAAAAAAATAGCTTTAGTGACTTTATTGATGTGACAAAAGCGCTTGTTGATCAAGGTTATTGTGATAGCAATAAGGTGTTTGCCTCAGGCGGCAGTGCCGGTGGCCTATTAATGGGGGCGGTTGTAAACCAGGCACCAGAGTTATATTGCGGTGTTGGCTGTCATGTACCATTTTTAGACGTATTAACCACAATGCTTGATGAAAGTATTCCACTCACAACAAATGAATACGATGAATGGGGTAATCCAAATGAGCCTCAATTTTATGATGTGATAGAAGCTTACTCGCCTTATGACAATATTAGCGCACAAAACTACCCGAACATACTCGTTACTACCGGTCTTCATGACTCACAAGTACAGTATTGGGAGCCTATGAAGTGGGTTGCAAAAATGCGTGAACTTAAAACAGACAGTAATATTTTAGTATTTAAAACCGATATGGATGCAGGTCATGGCGGTGCATCAGGTCGTTTTAAAAGCTTAGAAGAAAAAGCCCTCGAAATGACCTTTTTTATTGCGCTGTTAAATTAACTGCAAAATCGGAAAATTGTATTACTCTATATATAGACGTTGATATATATAAGGTAATTTATGTTTGGAGCACATGGCGAATTTCAGATTTGTTCACAGCCCCCTCATATGTATTTAAAATTGAAGGGGAGCTTTAACAATGAAGGTATAACATCATTAACTAATGGTGTTATTCAAGAATTGAGCACTCACCCTGAAAATACGATTAAGTTTGTGATTGTTAACTTAAAAGAGTTTGAACTGTTAACTTTAGATAGTCTTGATTCGTTAGAGGCCTATTTTGCGGGTGTAAAAGAACGTGGCTATCAACGAGTTGACTATATAAACATTAATATCATAGCTAAAAACATGTTTGAAAAAGTATGGAAAAATAGCGATGTAGAAGTTAATTTTTATAAAGATACTGAAAGCTATTTATTAGTGCATCCAAGTGATAGTTATATAAAACAGAACTGGTAATTAATATGAGTATTATAAACCGCTACTGAAGAGGGCTTATAATACTCTCTAAACACCCTTTATAGCGCCTTGAAAGGTTTAAGCACATATCGTTTTTAAGTCTGACTTTATAATCGCCACTGTCAGTAGGCATCAGTTCGCAGATAGCTTGTTTTCTTACCAGCGTTGAGCGATGAATACGAATAAACCCTTCTGGTTCTAGCTGCTGTTCAATATTTTTCATGGTTTCGCGGTGTAATACCGGTGTACTACCTTGGGTAAAATGCAGCTCTACATAATTGCCCGCACCATTTATCCAAATAATATCTTTTATATCAATTAGCCTTACCTTACCTACATCTTTAACTACGATATGTGATGATGGTTTTTCGGTTTGTGTGCTTTGTTGATATTGACGTTCGGCCGCGCTTGCAATCGGGCAAAGGTGAATCAGTTTATCAAAGCATTTATCGATACGTGGTGCAGTTGAATCTACTATTAAAAAATCAACAGCGCCAACTTCAAAAGCAAAACTCGCAAAATGACCCGACTGGGCAATAATGACTAACTTAAGCTTTTTAGCAAGCTCAGTTAAATGCACTATTTGCATAGGGTCAGCCAGATTAGTTAGTTCGTAAAACAGTACGTTGTATTGATCTGTATCTATCTGATCTAATCTGTTTGCCTGAATAAAAGATTGAGATTCAAAGTGTCGGTGCTCTTGCACGCGCTTTGTTAAAAATGTTGCAAACTTAGTGTTACTAACAAAAGTTAATGCATGAAAAGAAGCGACCATTATTTTATATCTCTTGCTGTATATAATAATAAAGACCGTGCTTAGCGGAAAAACTGTTATGAAAAGTACAATATATTTATAAAATAATTGTGACGTACTAATTCGTCCCATCAAACTAGCTATTCATACCAAAGATTACGCCTAATAAATAACGTACGTAGAGTGTTTAAATAAATCCCCTTACTGTAATCCGCGAAGTAACTATTTAGTTACAAAAATAACAATTCAGGGGAATTATATGACATTAACTAACAAAGGTAGCGCGCGATTATTTAAAAAATCGTCGTTAACAGTTGCGCTAAGCAGCGCGATACTTGCAAGCATTTCATTTCAAGGTGTGGCTGCAGAAGATGACGAAATTACTAAAATAGAACGTGTACAAGTTACAGGCTCTCGCATTCGTTCAGCTGAGGCGATGTCATCAGCGCCTATTCAAGTTGTAGATAGCACAGCAATCGACGCATCTGGTTCATTAAATATTCAAGATTTACTACTAGATAATCCAGCATTTGGTTCACCGGCAATCAGTCGTACTAACTCAAACTTTAGTACAGCGAGTGCAGGTGTTGCGACTGTAGATTTACGTAATTTAGGTTCTAACCGTACATTGGTATTAGTTAACGGTCGTCGTTATGTATCAGGTGTACCAGGTAGCTCTGCTGTCGATTTAAACACTATTCCGAGCCAATTTATTGAACGTGTTGAAATTATGACAGGTGGTGCTTCATCTGTTTATGGCTCTGACGCTGTTGCTGGTGTAGTTAACTTTGTTTTAAAAGATGACTTTGAAGGCGTTGAGTTTGATGGTCAGTACGGTGAATCGAGTGAAGGTGATGATGAGTCACGCCAATTTAACTTTACCTCAGGCTTATCAAGCTCAGATGGTAAAGGACACGCAATGTTTCACCTTGGTTACTCTGATCAAGGCGCTGTTTTCTCACGTGACCGTGATCGCTCAGCGGTAGACCAATTTTCAGGTATTTTCTTCGAAGATGATCCAGTAGCAAATCCAGGTTCTGTATTTGATGCAGTAAGCCCGTTTTTATCTTCATTTCCACCACAAGGTCGTTTTAGCGCTGGGGATGAAACATTTACGTTTAATGATGCAAACAACCTACAAAACTCATTTAGTACTAATGGCGGCGATGGCGTAGCTGCAAATGGTTTTAACCGAAGCGGTGTACGTACAATAGCAATACCTACAGAACGTTACTTATTTGCCTCAAATGGTAGCTACGAGTTAAGCGATAAGCATAGCTTTTTTTATGAAGGCACTTACGCTGCAACAACAACCGTTTCTGAATTAGAGCCATTTCCTTTTGCCTCTGACGACATTTATGCAAATGGCCAGGTACCAATTGAATTTAATGTAAACGGTGAAATATTGCGTAACGCATTTGTACCTGATGATATATATAACGCAGCAACCGACACCGACGGTGATGGTATGCGTGATATCTTTTTTGCAAAGCGCTTAAGTGATATCGGTAACCGTGGAGCACGAGCAGAGCGTGATACATTCCGTTTAGCACTTGGTTTTCAAGGTGAAATAGCAGATGGTTGGTTTTACGATACTTACTACGTATATGGTAAAACAAAAGAGCAACAAGTTTCTGGTGGTTTAGTCAACGTACAAAGCTTCCGTCAAGGTTTAGAAGCTGTGATCGATAGCCAAGATTTAGATGGTGATGGTATTACTGATGAGGCTATTTGTATCGATGCGACAGCACGTGGCTTTAATTGTGCGCCAGTAGACATTTATGGTTTTAATTCGTTATCGCAAGGTGCTATTGATTTTGTAAGTGCACCTAGCTCACTTTCAACGTCGGTTGAGCAAGAAATCATTGGTGGTAATATTTCAGGTGATTTATTTGATTTACCAGCAGGTACGGTAGGTATTGCAGCTGGTTTTGAATACCGCGAAGAATTTTCACGCAGTGAATTTGATGCACTACAGCAAGCAGGTCTTAATGCGGGTAATGCAATCCCAGCAACAGAAGGCTCGTTTGATGTAACTGAGTATTATGTAGAAGCAAATATCCCAGTGCTTGATTCTGTAACGATGAATGCAGCAGTTCGTTTATCTGATTATTCAACTGTAGGTAGCACTGAAAGTTGGAATGTGGGTGTTGATTGGGAAGTAATGGATAGCTTACGTTTACGTGCTACTCGTGCTCGTTCAACACGTGCTCCAAATATCGATGAACTATTTTCTCCGCCTTCACAAACTTTCCCAAGTGGTTTAAACGATCCATGTTTAGGTGTTACTAATAGTGGCGGTGGTGCTGCTGGTGATGCTTGTCGAACAGATGGTGGTGTTACAACGAATATCGCTTCAAATGGTGAGTTCACGCTTAACCAGTCTGACTTACAAGGCATTAGTGGTTTTAACCGTGGTAACCAAGATTTAAAAGAAGAAGTTGGTGACTCTGTAACAGTAGGTTTAGTATTTACACCAGAAAACCTAATATCAGGACTAGACATTACGCTTGATTACTTTGATATCGAAATTACAGATGCAATCGTATCAACACCTCGTCAGTTTATTCTTGACCAATGTTATGGCGGCGGCGATACAAGCTTTTGTGACTTTGTAACTCGTCGTAGTGCGCCATCAGGTAATAATAGTGCTGGTTCACTAGAATTTATCGACAGTGGTGTATCTAACAGTGGTGGTTTAGGTACAGAAGGTGTTGATTTAACACTAACGTACTCTACTGATATTGGTCCAGGTGCGTTTAGAACTCGCCTTGCTTATACTTACCTAATCGATGGTTATAGCATTCCACTTCCAGGCGCTGATAAAGATGAGTTTGCTGGAGAAATTGGTGCATCAGAGCATAAAGCTAACTGGAACTTTGGTTATAAACTTAACGACTTTGATTTTAACTGGAGCTTAACTTACATTGGCGCTGCAGACTTTGATGATCAATTCTTAAGTGGTTTTGGTATTGCTCCAGGTGGAGTAGGGATTGGTTCAGTAACGTATCATGATGTTCAAGCAAGTTACCATATCAGTGATTCAACAGAGCTTTACGCTGGTGCAAGTAACTTATTTGATAAAGAGCCACCACGCATTTTATCGGGTGTGAGCGGTTCAAGTACTGGTACTGAAACTGATGCTGGTACGTACGACCCAATTGGTCAATCATTCTACATAGGTTTTAGAAGTAAATTCTAACCAACAATAACGACACTAATATAGTTACTTAATTAGTTACGTTCACAAAGCCTCAGTATCGCTGGGGCTTTTTTATTGGAAAAAATAATAAGAGCAGTAATGCTTATACATTGTTTATCCCAATATATGAGCATTGTGCCCACTTAAACCAAAAACAACGCCACTGGTAACAGGGGCGTTGTTTAGTATTGGGGGGAGACTAATATAGTAACCGAATCGCTTGATTATTTAACGATTTATCCCTATTTGTGGCCCTCTTCATTGAGGGCTTTTTTTTTGCTGGTTTAGTCTAAGTAAGCCTTTAGCATCCAAACCAGTTTTTCTTGCTCTGAGATGTAATCGCTCATTAGTGAGGCTGTACCTTCATCGTCTGCATCACCAGCTTGGCTTAAAATATCACGCTGCATGTGAATTAATGTGCTGTAACCAGCAAGTAGGTTTTCTACGGCTGTAACGCCATCACTAATACCTTTAGCTTCTTTAATTTTACTTACTTCAAGGTAATCAGAAAATGCATGTAGAGGTGCGCCATCTAACGTTAAAATACGTTCTGCAACTTCATCTACTTTTAGAAGTAGTAAGTTATAAATTTCTTCAAACTTAACGTGTAGTTCAAAAAAGTTACGGCCTTTAATATTCCAGTGAAAGCCACGCGCGTTCATGTATTGAATCTGGTAGCTACTCAATAATGTATTGAGTGACTTTATGATGTCTTCGCTTTTTGCGCTGTTTAGACCAATTGCGTTTACATGTGACATAACTTGCTCCTGAATAACCGTTTGTTTGTGAACTTGTGATAAGTATTACTAATTTCGATAAATTAGTAATATCGTTTAAATGTATCTAGTTAATAGTTTTAACCTATTAGCTGTTTTTGATACCTATATTCACTTTAGACTATTAATAGAAGTGGGTCTGATTAATAAAAATACTACCCCTCAAAAGTAAATAAACCTCAAAAGTATATAAATCATGATCTAAAACAAACTTTATTCAAGGTAATAACTTAGCTATTTTTTTATTGATGCAGGTCAAAAATCATCCACCCTAACGGCGCATAATAATGTTGTCGAAATAATTAGGAGAGATAACATGCATGCAAAAACAGCGAAACAAAATAAAGCAGAGTTAATAGTGGTAGGAATTGCAGTCATCGCATTTGTACTTGGGTTAGTAGCGCACTTGGCGGGTGCAAGCTTTGCGAACTCAGATTTTTTTGGCTACATTGCGGCGCCGATTCCGCTTATATTGGCAGTGGTATTTTTAATTAGTTATAAAATAGCAGCCAATGCTGAGGATTAATCTTTCTCGTTTAAGCACTTTAAAATGTAATCGAGTACTTGGCGCGAGTAAATCATACTGGTATGGCTTAAATGAAACACTTTATGTTCGGCCATACCTTTAAGTTTGGTTTCATCTAGTAATACAGTGCCATCTGACCGGCTACCTTTAACTATTAAGGGCATAAGCCCAATAGGTAAATCGCCCGCAATACTGTAAAGCTTAGCTTTAAAAGGCCAATTACCATTTTTAGTGAGTAAAAATTCAACACTATTTTTTAAAAATGATTCAAACCCTTTTTGCTTCATTTTTTGCGCTATATGGCTGCCTTTATGTGGAGTACCCAGTGTAATTACCTTCGTAACATTCTGGCTAGCAGGGGAGTTTGCCTCTAGGTAAGCACGTGCAATAAGCCCTCCCATTGAGTGGCATACAAGCGCTGCCGGTTCGTTAGAAATACACTCATCAATTTGTGCAAATATGGTGTCGCGGTGAGGGTCGAGCGTATTATAGGTAATGTTTAATACCGTCATCCCCGATTCTTCAAGTCGTGAACAAAGTGGGCGCATAACAAAGCCAGACATATACAAGCCATGTAAAACAATAACGTGTTTAACTTTCATATGCTCCCTAATACCAATTTTATTAAAAACATGATCATTCTAGCGTATTAAATAATCCGCTACCTGCGTTAAAAATTATTTATATAGAACAACTATATGTCATAATTTTCGCCTTGTTATCGACTTATTTATTTGTCGCTATAATAGATAACTAATTTAATGCAATTGGTATAACTACCGTAATTACATTAACTGTAGCGGTTTTATTTCAATATTGGTTGTATCGGTATTTACCCATACTTCACCATCTTGAATGGTAATGGCGAGCTTAATTCCACGATCAACCAAAGCAGCAAGTGCTTGTGTTGCTGCATAATCAAGGCTAAAAATACTTAGATTTTTAAATTCATACAATTTAGGTTGGTGTTTTTGCCACCAAATTGCTTGATTGTTTTCACCGTAAGTATATAGCACCACTTTTTTAGATTTATTACAGGCTTTTTTAAGGCGTTTTTCATCTGGTAAGCCAAGTTCAATCCATAGTTCTATTTCTTCACTATAGCTTACATGCCAAAGTTCAGGCTCATCATCAGCGCTTAATCCTTTAGTAAATTCTAAACCATCACAGCTATTTAGCGCAAAAGCGAGTAAGCGAATCATCAACCGTTGATCGGTCTCTGATGGGTGTTGAGCCAAGGTTAAATTAAAATCTTGATAAACGTGGCGGTCCATATCGCTAAGCGATAACTGCACTTTCATAATGGTGGATTTAAGAGCCATAACAACTAATCTGAAAAAATTTGCGTCAGTATAGCGCAATTAAATGAATTGCCAGTTAAAATAGCGGTTAATTATACGTTAGGAGTTAAAAATGGCTATCCAGTGGTTCCCTGGGCATATGAATAAAGCCCGCAATGAAATTAAAGAAATAATGCCACAAATGGATGTGATCATTGAAGTGCTTGATGCGCGCATTCCCTACAGTAGTGAAAACCCGATGGTGGCAACCTTGCGTGAAGGTAAGCCGGTCATCAAAATTTTGAACAAAGCTGATTTAGCTGATCCTAAAATGACTCAAATCTGGAAAGATTATTTTGAGCAAGAAAATGGTGTTAAAGCGATTTCTTTTGGACATGATAAAGCAGCTGAAGTAAGTCGTATAAATGAGCTTTGTAAAAAGTTAGTGCCGCATAAAGTGGGTGCAGATAAGCAAATTAAAGCCATGATAATGGGTATTCCTAACGTGGGTAAATCTACGTTAATTAATGTACTGGCTGGACGTATAGTTGCAAAAACAGGTAATGAACCTGCGGTAACCAAAGCACAACAACGCATTAAGCTTGAAGACGGTATTATGCTTTACGATACGCCAGGTATGCTTTGGCCAAAAGTAGAGAATGAAAACTCAGGTTATCGTTTAGGCGCTACCGGTGCCATTCGTGATACGGCGCTTGAGTATGAAGAAGTAGCAAGTTACACAGCTGAGTACTTATTGCGTGCATACCCTGAGCTTTTAAAAGCGCGTTATAAAATAGACGAATTACCAGAAAGTGATTGGGAATTTGTTGAAATGGCAGGTAAAAAACGCGGCTGTATTCGTGGTGGTAATCAAATAGACACATATAAAATGTCTGAAATACTAATCAACGAATTACGCGACGGTATTATTGGCCGTATTACTATGGAAACTCCGCAAATGCGTGAGGAAGAAGAAGTAATGGTTGCAGGTTTACGCGCCGCTGCAGAAGCTAAAAAAGCAGCTAAAGAAGAAGAAAAGCTTCAACGCCGAGCGCGAGCTCGTAAAAACCGTCGTTAATATTTAACCAGAGTTCAGGTTATTTAATTAAAGAGATTTAGTTTTACTAAATTACAGACATAAAAAAAGCCCGTAAGGGCTTTTTTAGTTTCATATCTACCGTCACCGATATGAGCAATGTAGCAAGTAAAATAGTAGGGCGGTTACTCATCATCAACATCAAGGGGCGTTGCGGTTCATAACAAGTAACCATAGCTGTTTACGTGCGCCACACGTTGTTTCAGGGTCGAGAAACAAATCAATTCATTCCTTAACAAGTGGTATGCAATCCGTCTTGTTGATATTGATTATCAGTTAGATCTAACTATCTGTCAATACCTAAATGCAAATAATTCTTATTATTGTGCCGCTTGTTTTTTATTCATATATAAATCGGCTAGTTAGCACTGCCATTTCATAAAAATGCTTATCTTGGTTAAGCAATTAAGAATAGATTTTTAATACTTATTAAATAATTTGATATGGATTTTTATTATAAAAGTATTAATCTTTCAAAGTTAAAATAAATTCAAGCTAAGAATGATTTTATCGCCTTCCAAGACAGCCACTGCTTTGATATCAAATCAAATAGTCTCTTATAAAATCTTAGCCCCCAAAGATCAATAGCCTTTAATTAGTGGCTAAAAATATTCGTACTTAATTGGATATTTTAAGCCACTAACGCACTTTATTTGCTGTTATACGTAAATTAATCTGCTCCACTAGTACTTTATCCTGCTTGTTTAGACGCCCTACAATAAGCAAGAAATCACTACCGTCAGTTTTTATTACTTTAATGCTTGTGTTATCAAGTTTGGTTTTACCGTAGGTGGTTTCTATTTTTTCTATGTCTTTAAAGTGACTAAGATCCGATTCAAGCCTGCCGTCATCGTTTTTGTAGTAACTAAAAATATAGTTCTCGGTTATTCCGTTACCGTCTTCTCGGTAATCAAATACTGCATCGCTATAAAAATAAAGTATTTCTTCGTTTTCAGGTGTTAGGCGATTACGTTTTAAAAAGTGTACTTGGTAAGACCATAAACTATCGCCTTTTATAATTGCGGCATTGGGTAAAATATTTACTTCTTGAAGTACGCCTAAAAATAATAGAGGTGCAAACGCAAGCGAGATTAAATACTGTCTAATTCGCCAGTACGAGTTGTAATGTAGGGCTTCTTTACTTGTATCGGTTTGTTCAATGTAACTAACTAGAGGCAACCATAAAAATGGCATTATACAAATCACTATGGTTGCGTATTCGTCCATACGATAAGCAAAGACGCTGGCAAGTACCATTAGCCAGAGTGTTAAGGCAGTCCAGTTAGGCATTACTCTATTTTTGTTTAACTGTTGTTGGCTGTGCTCTGCAAGTGCGAGATACAAAGGGTAATACCATAAAAACGCAAATATACCTCGAGCAATAGGCATAATACTTGAGTTATCGCGCTCTTTAATGGCTTTAAAATTACGATAACTCCAATAATTAACAAATATGCCTAAACTTAAAATACTGTAAATAATAAACTTACTTACAGATACTGCATAAAATGGACTATCTTCAAATTTCACTTTTTTTGCTGACTCTAATCGCCAATCGGCGAAAAAGAATATGAGTACTAAAATATAGCCAGCCAACACATACTTAAGCCAGCTATAACCAAAGCTATCTAGCACATCAGCTGTTGTTTGAGGCGTTTCGGTCGTTTCCGCGTATTTTAGAATAGGGTAATGGGTTGCTGATATTAACTTTTTACGCTGTGCTAAATAATCATCTATTTGAGCGGCTTTAATATGATCTTGTTTTGCGTAATAGTCATAACTCAGTGTTAAAACATTATCATTAAATTCAGTAGTTGTTTTTAGGTTGAAGTAGTCGTTATCAATTTCTTGTTGATCGCTATCAAATCCCCAACCTTTTTCTGCAAAATGTAGTTTTATTGTGGTGTTAATTATATTGGGGTAGCCAAAGTAGAGTGGGTCGGTGCGATTTACCTGCTTTGGTTCGTAAACGCTATTTTGTATTTCATTCGCGTAAAAACTAGCTTCGTAGCCTTCGTCTGTTTTTTCCCAAAATTCACTAATTAAATACGATTCTTTGGTTATTAGTTTACCCGTTTGTTCTTGTTCACTAATAGTCATTGCTTCATTGATTGATAGACCATTTAAAAAGCCTTGGTAATACTCGAAATAAGATTTAGCAACGCTATTTAGACCACTGCTGGCTATACTGCTTCTTCGGTTAATAGCTTCAAATTCAGCATAAGTGTACTGGGTTTCAAAACGTGATGGCTCAGATACTTTTTCAGCAATAAAAAAGTTATCTTCTACAGATACATTTGTATGTACAGGTTTTTGCGCCATTGAAGTTAAAGTGGTTTCACCTTTATCAATAATTAGGGCATAGCCATAATCAGGCTGTGCTAAATATTCGAGAGTACCTCGTTGGTAGCTAACCGTAGGATCGAGCCAGTAGCGTTTTCCGTTTTGTTTAAGCGTAACAATTACGTGATTAAATACACTTGCAGAAGGTGGAAGTTCTTTTAAACGTTTGGTTTCCTCTGTATCAACTAGCGCAGGGAAGGCCTCTATATCCATCGCTTTTAATAACGAGATAAGCAGTACTGTTTTATCTTTGCAATCGCCATATCGTAGCGAAAGCGTTTCTGAAGCTGACGTTGGTTGATGCGAGTTAGTGCCCATTTCAAGCCCTAAATATCGAACTTCGTCTTGGCTAAAGCGCAGTGCTGCGGCAATTTTGTCTGATGTTTTTGTGTGTTTTGCTTTTATTTCTTCAGCTACATCCAAAATGCTGTTTGGGGTTTCTATGGCTGACTGATAAAGTGGATATGCCCAGTTAACTACCTGACCCCAATCGTCAAACTCAGAAAAGTAAACTTGTGTATATGGGTCGTACCACGTTGGGGTTTGAGAATTTTGCTCGAGTAAGGGTTCTTCAAAAAGAGTTATAGAATAATCTTTGCCATATTTGTTAAGCGTTTCTTGAATATCTGCTGTGCCGTTTATTGTATTAATATGTAAAGGCGTTTGTTTACCCCAAAGTACACGCATATTTTGTTGCACTACGGGTACCGACCAGTTTAGCGTGCGTCTTGTACTAAATTTATTAGCATATATAGGGTTGCTACCTGCCACTGTGTAGCTGTAATCGAGTATGTCGCCACTGCGCATATCATCAATAATAATATTGAGTGATAAGCTACCATTATAAATACGATCAGCTAATTCAGATTCACCTTGTATAACCGTCATTCTCGCGCTACCAAGCTTATCAATGCGCTCATTATTTCTGATAATCGTTAAGCTGTTTAATGTTAGCGACTCGTAACTTGGATCAAAATCAAGATTAAGCTGGCTTATATAATCAACACCACTTTGATTCAATGCCTGCATAACCAAACGGGTATAACGTTGCTGTTTTTGTTTGCTCGGTATATAGGATTGGTTATCGAGTAACAAATAAAGTGTGCCGTCACGTACCTTGGTTATGTCGGAATGCTTGGGTTGCTCAATAATATGTGTATTAACCCAATTAGCTGGTTTATCTATTTTATATTGCTGCGCAAAAATACTATGAGAGAAAATTAATAAGGTAAGTGCAATTAGCCAAGAGCTGAGTCGAAGGAAGTTCCATTTCATTGTAGGGTCTTATAGTTGTTTTTATAAATACTATTGAAGGAATAATGTACCAAATTTAGGCTTTTTTGACAATGAGATGTTAACAAATTCATTGTTGAGCAATTAATTAATAGTATATAAATAAACTGCTATGGTAAGTGCGAAACGCTTAACCCCCCTCAAATGTTCCTAAAATAATTTTTTAGTTGTATTGCTAAATCATAATTAGCTAAGCCTACTTTATTGTGGGCTTTGTTAGAGCTGCAAAAATCCTATCTATTTATTCGTACGGTAATCATTCAAACCTTTAAAAGTGTTTATAAATCAAAATATAACAGTAACTGTTTTTGCTCTTTTTGTTCATGAGCTTTATGAGCAAAAAGCACATAACGATCATCAATGCACCTTACCTTCTAAATATTTAGTTAATTTCACGTTAACAATAAGCTGCGAGTTAGATAGCAGTTTGTCGTCGCTTATCTACCTGACAATAAATACATACACAAGCGTGGAGAAAATAATGAAAGCAAGTAACACACAACTCGCTTTGGCAGTTGCTGCTGCATTAGCAAGTACATCCGTTTTAGCCGATAACGATACGCAAAAACTACAAGAGCAATTAGATGCGTTACAAAAAGAAGTAAGTGCATTAAAAACAACCAGTGGTTTTAATTTAGAGTTTGGTGGACGGGTTCAGCTCGACTACAACTATTTTGATGGTGCTTACAATGCTGATAACGAGGGCTCTGGCGGGAGCAATTTTTTCCCTCGTCGTATTCGTACTTACGTTGAAAGTGAGCACGGAAATTGGGATCACAAGTTGTTACTCGAGTTTGCCGAAGGTACTGCTGAAATAGTGATGGCGCGTGTTCGTTATGCGTTTGATAACGGACTTAAAGTTAAAGCAGGTAAAATTCGCGAAGATATATCGCTAAATGCATTAACCAGTTCAAAGCACATTAATACAATTGAGCGTAGTTCGCTTGCCAATACTTTCTCCCCATTTTTTCGTTGGGGCGCTTCTGCCTATCAATATTTTAAAGACTCAGGCTTTCGTTACGCGATAGGCGTTTATAAAAATGATGCATTTGGTGCAACAGGTAGCGATGAAAACGACAAGCTTACTCTTGCTATTACTGGGCGTGCTACATGGTCGAGTGCATCACCTGGCGATGTAATTCATTTAGGCGTGTGGCATTCATATCGCGATATGGGTGGCAATGAATTAGGCGCACGTTTTGCGCGTGGTGAAGTGCGCGAGACTAATACTCGCCTTGTTGATTATGCTGCTGGTGGTGTAACAAGCCCACTTGATAGTTTATCGCAAACCGGTCTTGAGTTTGCTTATCAGGCGGATTCTTTAACACTTGAGGCTGAATATGCAAGCCGCTCACTTGATGCCGCTAATAGTGCTGATTTTTTAGATGGCGAGCGCTTTGATGGTTTTCATGTATCGGCAAGTTACTTTTTAGGTGGAGAACAGCGCCAATACAAAGCGAGCTCTGCATTATTTGTACAACCTAAAAATATTAAAGATGCATGGGAGTTGGTGGCACGTGTTTCAGAAGTAGATGCTACAAGTAGCTTACAAGGCACAAAAGCGACAACTTATACATTAGGTACATCTTATTACGTAAGTAGTGATATTAAGTTTATGGGTAATCTAATTTACAGCGATGTAGAAGGTGCCGGTACTACTGCGCTGGTTGGCGACGAAGACTCTGGTATGGGCTTTAGTGCACGTATGCAGTATTTATTTTAAAGGGACACACAATGAAATTATTTAAATCATTACAAACGACCATATTTGCAGCATCGTTAGTACTTAGTAGCCCAATGGCAATGGCCGACACTCACTTTTTAATCCCTGGCGGACCTGGTGGTGGTTGGGATACAACAGCCCGTGGTATAGGCGAAGGGTTAGTTAAGTCGGGCATTGAAAATAATGCATCTTTTCAAAATATGTCTGGTGGTGGAGGCGGTCGTGCTATTGCGTATTTAATTGAGTCGGGCACTAAAAAGGGCGATATTTTAATGGTTAACTCAACGCCTATCGTATTGCGCGCGTTAAGTGGCCGAATTCCTTATAGCTATCGCGATTTAACACCTGTAGCCAGTATGATTGCAGATTATGGCGCGTTTGTAGTGCGTAACGATTCTCCATTTAAAACTTGGGAGGATGTTATTAAATCAATAAAAGAAGATCCAAGTTCGGTAAAAGTAGCGGGCGGTTCTGCTCGCGGCAGTATGGATCACTTAGTGGCGGCTCAAGCAGTTAAAGCTGCGGGTATAGATGGTCGACGCCTACGTTATATTCCTTACGATGCAGGCGGTAAAGCTAAGGCTGGGTTGCTTTCAGGCGAAGTGAATTTACTTTCTACTGGCTTAAGTGAAGCGCTTGAAGTAGCTAACGGTGGTCAAGCACGTATTTTAGCGGTTACATCGGGTGAGCCCTTACCTGATTACCCAAAAATACCCACACTTAAGTCACTAGGTTACGATATGGAATTTGTTAATTGGCGTGGTCTTTTTGCTGCGCCTAATTTACCCGCTGAAAAGTTAGCACAGTACACAAAAAAACTACGTGAGTTGCAAAGTACACCTGAGTGGGAAGCTGTACGAGCTCGTAACGGTTGGCTAAATCTTTTTCAAGAAAAAGATGAGTTTATTAAGTCACTAGAAGCGCAAGAAGTGCAGCTTAGAGCTGTAATGGAAGAGCTTGGCTTTATCCGCACATTGCCGTAATCGAGGTTTTAAAATGACGAATCGAGAATTAATAGGGCCAAGTTTATTCTTGGCGCTATTTACTTTATACGCTGTGGTTGCATGGCAAATTCCGCTACTACCGTTTGAAGAATACGAAACGGTTACCTCAGCGACACTTCCTAAAGTATATGCCGGGTTTGGTATTGTGGTGTGCTTACTTTCTATTGGTTCAACATTGCTTAAACCAAGAGAGAAAACTAATAATGATGATGTTCTTGAAAAGTCACACGTACTGCGCACCTTTGGTTTATTAATATTAATGATAATTTATAGCGCGGCACTGGAGCCAATTGGTTTTTTAATTTCTACTAGTGCGTTTTTGCTTGCGGGCTTTTTTGTGATGGGCGAAAGACGTAAGGGAATTTTGCTATTTGCATCGATACCGGTTGCGGTGGTTTTTTGGTTTTTGATGACTCAAGTATTAGGTATTTACTTGGTTCCGGGCGATTTGTGGAGTTAAGTTATGTTTGATGGAATTATGCTTGGTTTGTCGACCGTGCTCGACTTTAATAATTTAATGTACGTTATAGCTGGCTGCTTGGTAGGTACTTTTATAGGTATGTTACCAGGATTGGGGCCAATTACCGCAATTGCCTTGATGATCCCAATTACTTACAGCATTGGCGCCGATTCGGGCATGATTTTAATGGCGGGTGTTTATTACGGCGCTATTTTTGGTGGCTCTACGTCATCTATTTTAATTAATGCGCCTGGCGTGGCGGGTACGGTAGCTTCCTCCTTTGATGGCTACCCGCTTGCTAAACAAGGGCACGCAGGTAAAGCATTGGCAATTGCTGCTTATTCCTCCTTTATAGGCGGAACGATTGGCGCCATATTATTAATGGTAGCTGCACCTTTATTAGCAAAAGTGTCATTGAGTTTTCAATCCCCTGATTATGTTGTGTTGATGTTTTTAGGCTTAACAGCTATTGCAGCATTTTCAAATAAAGGGCAATTTTTAAAAGCAATGATGATGACTGTGTTTGGCTTGATGCTAGCAACGGTTGGTATTGATCCATCATCAGGGACTGACCGATTTACCTTTGGGCAACCTGATTTACTCGACGGAATAAGCTTTTTACTGGTTGCTATGGCAACGTTTGCATTAGCCGAGGCGCTTGTAAATGTTGTAAAACCAGAGAAAAAAGATGCTAAAAACATTAATGACTCAGACACACCGCAAATAGGTTCAACCAAGTTAAGTAAAGCCGAGATTAAAGAGATAGCACCAGTGATTGGTCGCTCGTCTATTTTAGGTTTTATAGTGGGGGTGTTACCGGGTGCTGGTGCAACTATTGCAAGCTTTATGGCTTATGCAACAGAGCGAAATTTAGCGCCAAAAGGTTTGAAAGAAAAGTTTGGTAAAGGCTCATTACGTGGTTTAGCTGCGCCAGAGTCGGCAAATAATGCGGCGTGTACAGGATCGTTTGTTCCACTGTTAACGCTTGGTATTCCGGGCTCAGGTACTACGGCAATTATGCTAGGTGCTTTGATTGCTTACGGCATTCAACCAGGTCCAATGCTTATGCAAGAAAACCCAAGTGTATTTTGGGCGGTTATTGTAAGTATGTACTTTGGTAATATTGTACTGCTTATTTTAAATTTGCCGCTGATTCCTTACTTTGCAAAAGTATTAGCAATGCCTAAGTCGGTACTCACCGTGATGATATTGTTCTTTAGCTTAATTGGTGTTTACTTAGTGTCCTTCAATACCTTCGACTTATTTATGATGGTAGGATTTGCGGTGGTTGCGCTAGTATTGCGATTACTGTCATTTCCTATGGCACCATTATTATTAGGTTTTATATTAGGAGATATGATTGAGCGAAACTTCCGTCGTTCAATGATGATTTCTGATGGCTCATTAAGCTTTTTATGGGATCGTCCGCTAACATTGAGCATATTTGTAATTTCAATTTTAGTGCTGTTGTTTCCGTTAAAAGATTATTTAATGCAACGCCGTGCAGACAAAGTAAATGCATAATTGAGAATGAAATGAAAAACACCAACAAGCTAAATCCATTGCAAAACATGGTCACAAAACCTAAGCGATTAGAAACACGATTAATTATTTGGGTAACAGGATTGTGTGTATTGCAGGCTTTATTATTTGGCGCGTTGGTGTATCAACTTACAGCGCAAAGCTTACATAACCATATTGGTGATAAAGCATTAGCTGTAGCAAGCAGTATTGCCACACGTGCTGATGTAATTAATGCACTGAGAATACCTAGTGACTTAACCGCTATTAACATGCAAATTGAAGATTTACGACAGCTTGTAGGTGCTGATTTTATTGTTGTTGGCGATGAAAATGCGCTTCGTATTGTGCATCCAGATGAAGATAAAATTGGCAAAAAAATGGTCGGAGGCGATAGCCAAGCTGCATTAAAAGGTGAACGCTATATTTCGGTGGCCCATGGTAGCTTAGGTGAATCAATTCGTGGCAAAGTGCCGGTGTACGCAGGTAATAATGAAATAGTAGGCGTTGTATCGGTTGGTTTTTTAGTACAATCAATCGATCCGCTTATTCTCTCTCGCAGTAGTGAAATTTTAATATGGGGCTTAATACTTGTAGGTTTAAGTATACTGGCGGCTATTTATATTGGACAGCGTGTCAGAAATGCTATTTTTGGCCTGCAGCCAGATGAAATTGCACGTTTGTTTTCAGAACAAGATGCAATTTTAAATACGGTACGCAGCGGTATTATTGCACTCGACCCGGACGGAAAAGTACGAAAACTCAATCAACGCGCCTGCGAAATATTAGATAAACCAACTTCAATTATTAATCAGAACCTCAGCTTAAACGATTTATTACCTGAACATGCAGAATTTTTATTGCGTAATCAGCGACGTAAAATAGTGGGTTTTGAATTATTTGCCGCCGATAAACGCCTTATATTATCGAGATTTTCTTTGCAAGTGCAAGGGCAGGCGGATGGTATTTTACTGAGTATGCGCCCCTCTGATGAACTTGAGTATTTAAGCCAACAACTTACTAAAGTTCAGGCTTTTGCAGAGCTTTTAAGGGTACAAACTCATGACTATTCTAATAAGCTCAACTTAATTGGTGCGTTAGTGCAAATGGGCAAAAACGAACAAGCTATAGAAATAATAGGGCAAGAAAGCCAGGGCTCTCAGGCACAAATTCATAACTTGTTAGAGCGCATACAAGACCCTGTGCTTGCTGGTTTGTTGGTGGGTAAATATCATAAAGCAAGAGAATTAAATGTTGCGCTTGAGCTTAACCCCGACAGCCTACTTGGTGTTATTGCACGTAAAGATATGCTCGAGCGAGTTGTATCTATTTTAGGTAACCTTATAGATAATGCGATTGAGGCTGCTATTAGGTCATCGAACTCTCGCTCTGCAAAAGTACGGGTAACCGTTGATGAAACCAGCCAAACTCTCTTATTTGATGTAGAAGATACAGGCTTTGGGTTAGGTTCTGACCATGATGTTATTTTTACCCCTCAGTACAGCTCTAAATCAGGAGCAGAGCATGGTATTGGTTTATATTTAGTAAAAACAAATTTAGACTCATGCGGTGGCACGTTAGAAATTGGTGAGTCAGACCTACTAGGTGCAAGACTAAGTGTTTACATTCCAAAATAATAAGAGCATTAAACATGACGTATTCAGTAGTAATAATTGAAGACGAAGTAGAGGTAGCACAGCTATTAGCGCAGTACTTGTTATTACCAAATGGTGTCGCAGGTAGTCAAACGCCAAAGCAAAGTTTAAGGCAAGCACAGTATCAGGTAGTGGGCATTGCAGGTAATTTAAGCACGGCAACAGCCTTACTGCATGCAATTGAACCCGATTTGATTTTACTCGATATACATTTACCTGATGGTAACGGACTTGATTTATTGACCGACTTACGACGTCGAACGATTAAAAGTGAAGTTATGCTGCTCACTGCTGCAAAAGAGGTCGAAACCCTTGAAAAAGCAATGCAGTTAGGTGCATGCGACTTTTTAGTAAAACCATTAATGTTAAACCGACTTGATCAAGCACTTGCACGTTTTGAATCACGTCAGCAATGTTTTTCTGATGCAAATGAAGTAACGCAGTCAATGGTTGATACGTTATTTGGTTCAAAGCAGCAAACCAACACGTCTGTTCGTTTACCAAAAGGGGTCGATCAACTTACCCTAAAAAAAATACATGATGCTTTTGTAGAGCACGCAACCACCGCATTTACCGCTCAGCAAATGGGCGATTTGGTTGGTGTTAGTCGCTCTACAGCACGCCGTTACTTGGAGTATTTGCTTGAATCAGGTAAGTTAACAGCGGATCAAAGTTATGGCAGTATTGGCCGCCCTGAACGTTGCTATAAAATAGCGAAGTAACTTTTTGTACCTAAGGCTTAAATATTAAATTCTATTTATTTCAACACCTTACGTTTTTTTTGTTATGTTTGATATTTAATAGATTCTGACGATAAAAAAAATATGTTGAATTGATTGCATTTTAAGCGGCTTGTATGGTGATGTTCGCTTTAAGTGATGTTATACTCCTGCGGAATAATTTATCGACTTTATTAAGAGCAAAATTAATGGCAGATTTATCGAAGTACAGAAACATTGGTATTTTCGCGCACGTTGATGCGGGTAAGACCACGACTACTGAGCGTATCCTAAAGCTTACTGGTCAAATCCATAAAACTGGTGAGGTTCATGATGGTGAATCTACTACTGACTTCATGGAACAAGAAGCTGAGCGCGGTATTACTATTCAGTCTGCGGCTGTAAGCTGTTTCTGGAAAGATCACCGTTTTAACGTTATCGATACTCCTGGACACGTTGACTTCACAGTTGAAGTTTACCGTTCACTTAAAGTACTAGATGGCGGCATCGGTGTGTTCTGTGGTTCTGGTGGTGTTGAACCACAATCAGAAACTAACTGGCGTTATGCTAATGATTCAGAAGTTGCACGTATTATCTTCGTAAATAAATTAGACCGTATGGGTGCTGACTTTTACCGTGTAACTGAGCAAGTACGTAAAGTACTTGGCGCAACTCCACTAATCATGACTTTACCAATTGGTATTGAAGATGAGTTTGTTGGTGTTGTAGATGTTTTAACTAAAAAAGCATACGTTTGGGATGACACTGGTCTTCCTGAAAACTACGAAATCACAGACATTCCTGCAGACATGGTAGATAAAACTGACGAGTATTATGAAATGCTTGTTGAAACTGCCCTTGAGCAAGACGATGCACTACTTGAAGCTTACATGGAAGGTGAAGCACCTTCTTTAGAAGACATCAAACGTTGTATCCGTAAAGGTACTCGTGACCTTGCTTTCTTCCCAACATACTGTGGTTCTGCGTTTAAGAACAAAGGTATGCAGCTTATTCTTGACGCTGTTGTTGATTACTTACCATGTCCTACAGACGTTGATCCTCAACCTCTTATGGATGAAGAAGGTAACGAAAATGGCGAGTTCGCAGTAGTATCTACTGACGAACCTTTCAAAGCGTTAGCATTCAAAATAATGGATGACCGTTTTGGTGCATTAACATTCGTACGTATTTACTCAGGTAAACTAAACAAGGGTGACACTATCCTTAACTCGTTTACTGGTAAAACTGAGCGTGTTGGCCGTATGGTTGAGATGCAAGCAGATGACCGTAACGAATTAACTAGCGCACAAGCTGGTGACATCATTGCTATCGTAGGTATGAAAAACGTGCAAACTGGTCACACTCTATGTGATCCTAAGCACCCAGTAACACTTGAGCCAATGGTATTCCCAACTCCAGTAATCTCGATTGCTGTACAGCCTAAAGATAAAGGCGGTAATGAGAAAATGGGTGTTGCTATCGGTAAAATGGTTGCAGAAGATCCATCTTTCCAAGTTGAAACTGATGAAGATTCAGGCGAGACTATCCTTAAAGGTATGGGTGAGCTTCACTTAGATATCAAAGTAGATATTCTTAAGCGTACTTACGGCGTAGACCTTATTGTTGGTCAACCACAAGTAGCTTACCGTGAAACTATCACTAAAGAAATTGAAGATAGCTACACGCATAAGAAACAATCTGGTGGTTCTGGTCAGTTCGGTAAAATCGACTACCGCATCAAGCCAGGCGAAGTTGCTTCAGGCTTCACGTTTAAATCATCAGTTGTTGGTGGTAACGTACCTAAAGAATTCTGGCCTGCAGTAGAAAAAGGCTTTAAATCAATGATGGGTACTGGTGTTCTAGCTGGTTTCCCTGTACTTGACGTTGAAGTTGAACTTTTCGACGGTGGTTTCCATGCCGTGGATTCATCTGCAATCGCGTTCGAAATCGCTGCTAAAGGCGCTTTCCGTCAATCGATCCCTAAAGCGGGCGCACAACTTCTTGAGCCAATCATGAATGTTGACGTGTTCACTCCAGAAGATCACGTTGGTGACGTAATCGGTGACCTTAACCGTCGTCGTGGTATGATGAAAGACCAAGAAGCTGGTTTAACAGGCAGCCGTATTAAAGCTGACGTACCGTTATCAGAAATGTTCGGTTACATCGGTACACTACGTACAATGACATCTGGTCGTGGTCAGTTCTCTATGGAGTTCTCACACTACGCTGCATGTCCGCAAAACGTTGCTGATACAGTAATCGCTGCAGAAAAAGAGAAAAAAGCTGCTAAGTAATTAGCTCTTTAACTCTTTAAAAAAACCCGCACATGTTGCGGGTTTTTTATTGCCTATAATTTGGTTTTATTTTTTTTAGTTGTTTATAACTACTTTTTATTATTAATTAGTCCTATGTTACTAATTAATAAAAAGGTACTAGAGAGCAATTTATTTACCTCAATTACTTAATTGGTTGGTTTATAAGAGGTTAATTGTAAGGTGAGTGTAACTATATGAATTTTAAGAACTTCTATTGATGCATCTATATACGTAATGTAGAATACTAGCACTTTTAGACTAGAGCTCTAAAGTCAGATAAGGAAGTCTCCGCAGCAGAGACGTTTGCTATTAATTCTATATAAGACGTAACAATCATGAAATCTATTAAATTAGCACCAAACTGGTGGCTACAATTTACAAAATGCGTTTTAGCATTCAGCTTAATATTTTTAATTCATATTATATTTTCTGTGAACCTAAAAATTGTTTTTCTCACTGTAATGCCAGCTCTACTGATTATTACTACTTTTAATATTCTTCATCTTCGTTTTTTACATTGTTATAAAGCAGGCATTTGTTATACGCGTTTATGCACAAAGCGTTATATCAATAGCGAGGAAATTAGTTGCGTATCATTTAGTTCGTTTTTTCTTTTCACCATTTTTAAGGTGGAGTTAGATAATGGTAAAACGTTCCATTTTTATAACTGGCAACTTGATGATGAAACGCAATCAGCTATTTCTAAAATGTACTGCAATAAGTTAGCTAACAAAATTGAAAATATTAGCGATAAATGCAATGCTTGATCTTTAATTTAGATAGCAAAAAGGAGCGATTAATCGCTCCTTTTTTGTTTTTGTATTTTATAACGCGCTAATTAAACTTTTTTATAGCCTTAGCTTTTAGCGCTTTCATCTTTAGCCTGCGTGGCTTCTTAAAAGACTGGATAGGCATTGTTACCAACTGCTCTTGTGGTAGTGCCGGTATTGTTTGTGGATAAGCACCTTCCTTTGGTACCGAAATTTCTTTTAGATGTATTTTAAGTGCTTCTAGAGTTGAGTCGTTATCAACTTCACTAGGGCAAATAAATATACCTAACTTTCTTAGTTGTACACCGAGTTTAATGCTACTGGTATAACGGATAATCGGAGCGCCTAATACTAAGCCCAGCAATATAGGTGATAACCACCAAAAGAATACGGGCGTGAAGTAGTAAGCCGTACAACCCCATGCAATAGCCACAATAGTTGAGAATAACGTATAACCAAACGCCTCCTTCCACGGAACCATACGACCTTCGCGCGGTTGTGCATCCCACTTCACTTTTTTACCTAAAAACACACAAAGTACAAAGTAAGCATGAAATACCATCATTAATGGGGCAACAATAATAGCAAATACGGTTTCAATGATTGAACCTAGTATGAGCTTAATTGAACCACCAAAGCGTTTGTTTCTATGTATTAAGGTTACTATTATGCCCATTAGTTTAGGCATTAATAAAATAACAATAGTTAAATACAAGAGTGAATCAATCAGATCGGTTTTAGCTATTTGCCATGTAGGGAATAATTGATAAACACGGTTAAAGTACACATCACTATTTAATGCGCGAGTCACTGCATCAATTGTACTTAACGCTAACATTGAGAGCCAAATTAGCGATGAAATATAGGCTGTGGCACCTAACAGAAAGTGCAGCTTACTCATTAATTTTAATTTGGATGAAGATAGTAAACCTAAGTGCTGAATATTACCTTGCACCCAGCGTCTATCGCGTACAGCGTAGTCTAGAATGTTACTTGGTACTTCTTCATAGCTACCTTCAATATCTGATAGCAACAATACATCCCAACCAGCACTGTGAAGCAGTGAAGCTTCTACAAAGTCATGACTTAAAATTTCGCCGCCAAAAGGTGTATTACCTTTCAGTGTTGGCAAGCCACAGCACGTTATAAATGCTTCAACTCTAATAATTGCATTGTGACCCCAGTAGTTTGCTTTATCAGTTTGCCAAAAAGCTGAGCCAGTAGCGAGCATTGGGCTATATAGCACTGATGCAAACTGTAAAAAACGGCCAAAAAAGGTATCTTGACGAACAGGGATCGGAATAGTTTGGATCAGGCCTGCTTGTGGGTTGTTGAGCATACTTGTAGTAAGCTCTAACATACATTTCCCGGTCATTACGCTGTCTGCATCAAGCACAATCATATGGTCGTACTGGCTGCCCCATCGCTCACAAAAATCGGTTAGGTTACCTACTTTACGGTGTTTGTTATCTTCGCGACGACGATAAAAAACATGCTTTGCTGTATCACCTAAACGCTCACACAGTGCATGCCATGCACTTAGCTCATTTTTGGCTATTTGTGGGTCTTGAGTGTCGCTTAATAAGTAAAAATCAAAGTTTGCAAGTTGGCCTGTTTCTTTTAACGACTGGAGACTGACTTCAAAGCCCGCGATAACACGGTGGGTGTCTTCGTTATAAATAGGCATTACAACGGCGGTTTTTTGAGCGTTAATTGCCTCCTTGTTAAACTCAATTGGTTTAATACGCTTCAGCGTAAGTGGGTCAATTCGAAACAACTGTAATACAAAGCCGATTGTTCCACTACAAAAGGCCGTTACAATCCAGGCAAAAGTGATTGAGAATAATACTAAAAGAGCATACTCAAGTAATGTCATACCGTTTGAGCTTAAAATCTCAAACATAATAGATATGCCGTAGCCAGATGTGCCAAGCGCCGCAATAGCAAATAGCCAAACTCTTAATGTTTTGAATGGCATTGGAGTGCCCCTACCTTTATTACTTGATGTCATTTGGGTACCAAACATAACTCCATACCTCGCTAATTTCTTTGTCACGCAATTTTAACGATAAACGCATATCAACGGGTTGATCGTCCTGTGGTGCAATTTTGAAGGCTACACGCCATCCTCGTGAATCAGGCAATTTTTGCACATTCACGTCGGTTACTTCGCCTGTTGTAAGTTGAATATCGGCATCTAGCTTTAACTGTTCAGAGAGTTGATTTATTTCTGACCCAGTAAAATCAACAGTAAATTGGCGATGGCTTTTTGGTGGTGGATTGTCCTCACCTGGTAAAGCAGCGCTACCGATCCTTGTGCGCAGTACTCTCGCTTTTTCGTGCTGAGTTAAAACTGCATTAAAGGTCGTCATTTTGTAGCTTAGCTTTAATGAATCACCGGCTTTCATTGGCTTTTCTGGTACCCAGTAACTGACGATATTGTCGTTAGTTTCTGTGTCAGTAGGTATCTCTACAAGCTCTACACGGCCATTTCCCCATTCACCTTGTGGTTCAATCCATAGACTAGGGCGGTTGTGGTAATGTGCTTCTGTGTCCAGATAGTTATTAAAATCTCTGTCTCGTTGAGCTAACCCAAAACCTTTTGGATTATTGTATGAAAACGAAGTTACACTTAGCTGTGAAGGGTTGTTAAGAGGGCGCCATACCCATTTATCATCAGCAGATTGAGTTAATAGGCCATCCGAGTCATGAACTTCAGGGCGATAGTCATCAAAAAATTTGGTACTGTTTTCACCGTGGTAAAACATACTCGTTAATGGAGCTACGCCGAGCTTTTTAATGTCTTTACGTGCAAATATCTGCATATCAACATCAACTAGCATATTAGTTGTAGGGTCAACACTAAACTTGTATGCACCCGATATAGATGGGCTATCTAATAATGCAAAAATGGTAATTTGTGTTTGGTCGGCCTTTGGTTTAACTAACCAAAACTCTTTGAACATTGGAAATTCTTCACCTGAATTTTCTGCAGTATCAATGGCAAGGCCTCTAGCTGATAATCCATAAACTTGCTGAGGGCCAACAACTCTAAAATACGATGCTCCCTGAAATACCATTACTTCGTCTTTATACTCGTTAGTATTTAACGGGTAATGTAAGCGAAATCCAGCATGGCCTAGTTGAGTATCCGCAACACTTTTAGCTATTTCTTCTTGTAGTGGTGCAGCAGTGCCATCGTATTGGTAAAAGTCAGTACTGAAAGGTAAGCGACTGCGTTTAGAGTCACTATCAACGGTATTTATTGTCACAGGTGTTTTATATAAAAAACCAGGATGGAATAATTGCAGCTCGTACAGGCCTTCATCTTTCCATACTGCTTTGTCTTTTTTAAATCGAATTGAACGGTAATCTTGATAATCAATATTGTTAAGTGCTTCAAGCTCAATGTTTTTAGGCGCCACGTATTCTTCGCTTGCTAACTTTTTAGCGCGGGCGCTAATTACGTCAAATAAGCTACTTTGTGGGATTGCTACATCAACGGTTGCAGCAATCGCTTGGTTGCTATTGCCCCAAGTCGAAAAAATAATAAGTAGACCCAGTAGTGGTGCTGACTTCTTTTGCCATTTAGGCAGATTTTGGGTTAGTTGTTTCATTCTCATTCCTTTATAAAAACACGACT
>NZ_PJBK01000020.1:0-55440 GCF_002836155.1 Pseudoalteromonas sp. GutCa3
TTGGTGACTTATTTTTAGTTATGGAAAAAGTGAGTTTGTATTTATTATAATTATATAAAGGCTAATTTTATCAATAACTTTGAATTTCAAAGGAAACTATCAGCGCAATCAACTAATCAAGCACGAAAAAGTATATTAACGTCGATATTAAAAAACACCCAAATTAACATAGACAAATTCAATCTGTTTAATTATCTTGAGCTGCCAAACACATATTATGAGTTTGAGAAAATTTATACCACACTGGAGTGAGCTAAAAAATAGCTTTGAATTGTTGCTAATTAAGCTTAGACCCTGCTTATTATTGTCTTTTAAAGAGGAACTGGTGATGAGCTTTCTAAAAGAGTGAGCGTGCAAATTTGTGACCTCTTTACTTATATTCATACAGGTAATTTACGCCTGTACTTGGATTACAAACTCTAAATAGCATAGACATAAATTTAATCATTTGTTCACGTGAACAACACATAGTATTTATATAAATTTATGATAAGGTTTATGTTTACTTATTGACCTTAAATAACACATGAAAAGATCGCTACTTTTTTTATTAATTATTATTGTCTCTTCTGTGGTGAGTATTCAGTTATTTATTATTCCGCAATTTGAAAACAAGGTGAGGCATCCCACTGAAAAATGGGCGTTAGAGTTTTTAACATCAGGTTCTACCGATTTACTTGCCGACCAACTTAAAGGTATACCTAAAAACGACAGATTAGCTTATTTAAACAATATACAGGCTAATTTTGGCTTTGCGCTTTCTTTGCAAGCATATAATCAACGTGATTTTTCGAGCGAGCAAAACACCTTACTTACAGAAAATAAAATTTTAGGCGACCCATTTGCTGATTTAGTTTATCGAAAAATTGATGACAGCCAGCTCTTAGTTATTGTTAAGCCAAACTCTGTGCCTAAGCATTTAGTAAATGAAGCACAGCGTTGGATGATGGGCACTTTTTATTTACTTAATAATAGGTTAATACAGTACCCTAAAAAAGAGTGGCCGCAGGTTATTGATTCGCTGAGCCATGAATTTGCATATCCCGTGTTGCTCAAAACCTTGAGCGAATTAAATTACACATCGCAGCAAATGGCTGAATTAGAACAGGGCGTGATGGTTTCTATATCATCAAACGATTCTGATTTTATTGGGTATCCTGCCGATATAGTGATGCAACGTATTGGCAATAGCGATCAGGTTATTGTGCTAGGCCCATTTAGCCCTGAGCTAAAAAGTAAAGTTGTGTATATGTTGAGTGTGTTTTATTTTATATTCGGCTTTTTTTTACTGATCCCTATTATTATTTGGTTAATTCCCGGGTGGCGTTCTATGCGATCTCTTAACAAGGTTGCTGCGCTGCTTGGGCAAGGTAAGTTTGAAACGCGGGCTAAGCTTATTCGTTTTAGTCATTTAAATAACTTATCTAAAACATTTAATATAATGGCCGAAAAAATACAGCGTTTAATTTCTTCACATAAAAATTTGGTTAATGCGGTGTCGCATGAGTTACGCACACCTATTGCGCGTATCGAATTTAACTTAGAATTACTTCGTGGCAGTACAACAAACGACTATCAGGTAGGGCAGTTAGATCGTATTGAAATTTCGCTAAATGAATTGAATTTACTTGTGTCTGAAATGCTTACCCACGCTCGCTTTGATAGAGAAGCCCCAACATTAGCATTAGAAACCGTTGAGCTTAATCAATGGATAAAACAAGAGCTAATTGTTTGGCAAGAAGCAAACCCAAAAAAAACAATTACGTTACTTGAAAATGCTGAGTGTGAAGCACTGCTTGATAAGTTTTATATGAGCCGAGCTTTAAGTAATTTGATTCGAAATGCGATTGCTTATGGGCGAGACGTTATTCAGGTAAGTTATCAAAAAGTAGGGAAAGGTTGGTTAATATATGTAGAGGATGACGGCGATGGCGTTGCTAACTCAGCTCGAAGAAAGGTATTTGAGGCATTTTACAGAGAAGATGAAAGTCGTAATTTACAAACAGGCGGAACCGGTTTAGGCCTTGCTATTGTGAAGCAAATATTAGATTGGCATGGTGGTGAGGCGAGTGTTGATGAGTCTTCTTTAGGTGGCGCACTTTTTATTTTGCGTTGGCCTACTAACATGTAATTCACGGATAGGTTTGCAATTAGTTAAAATGATTAGACACATAACTCTGCTTAGTAAGAGATCAATCTTATAATCGTTAAATAGAGCCTGTATATAAGCCGATAGGTATGACATGGAATACGTTATGAAACCAAAAATTTTAGTTGTAGAAGACGATTTACCGTTGGCAGAGTCTATTGATGAGTATTTAACGCTTGAAGGGTATGAGGTTAAAATAGCGGCTAATGGGGAGGATGCGGTTACAACTATTCTACAGTGGCAACCTGCATTAGTTATTTTGGATGTTATGTTGCCCAAAAAAGATGGCTTAACAGTGTGTCGTGAGGTTAGGCCTTTGTACAATGGTTATATTGTGATGTTTACCGCACGAGAAGAAGAAATTGATCAAATTGTTGGGCTTGAAATTGGCGCAGATGACTACTTACTCAAACCGGTAAAACCTCGTTTATTACTTGCTAAAATTAAAGCGTTTTTAAGGCGTGAGCAACCTATGCAAGCTGCTGGGTTGCTCACGCAAGCTAAAGGTTTTATCAGCTTTGGAGAACTCGTTATTGCGTCCCACAATAGAACGGTTACGTTAGGTGGTTTGCCAGTGCAACTTACCGATGGTGAATACGACCTTTTAATACTGCTGGCTAAAAATGCCGGCACGGTTTTGTCTCGTAATAGTATTGTTGAACAGTTAAAAGGTTATTATTATGACGGTATTGAACGTGGTATAGATAACCATATTAGTCAGTTACGCAAAAAATTGGGCGATGATGCGCGTAATTCTTTAAAAATTAAAACGGTACGCTCAAAAGGGTATTTGTTTGTTGTAAGTGCATGGTAAATTATAGGGTTTGTAGCAGTAGCATATTAAAGCTACTGCATTTAAGGCGCTATAAATGTTATTCCTCAGCCATTACTCGTTTACCGTTTTTATCAATAATAAGTAAATAAGAAGCGCCAAAATCTCCAGTGCATAAATCAATAAATTTATCAGCAATTTTTAAACCATTAGCGCAGCTGTTAACGCTTAAGTAATCGGTGATTTTGCCTTTTTCAGTGGTTATTGTTTTAGTATTATCGATTAAAACAGTGTAATTATCGTTAGCAAATAAACGTACATTAAACACGTCTGCATTATTGTTTTGCTTTTTATTAATCACCGAAACAGTATGTTCGCCCGATGCTTTCCAGGCAATAACCCATAGGTTATCGTTATTGCTTAAAGTTTTGGTTATACGCTCTTCTTGGTTTGTGGTAATGCTGTTTTTAACACCTAAATTGATCATATTGTTAATTGCTTTATAGCTGTAACGATAAGTTGTGCTTACTGTGTTACTTGCTACATCGGCTGAAATAATAGTATCGTTATCAAATAGGCCGCTATAACCTGTGCTAATGTTCCTTTTTTTAAGATGAAGATCGGCCATGTAGTCTAGTGAATTTACAAAAGATACTCTTGCCTCATGAGTTAATTTATCATCTAGCTCATCTGAGCTTTCACCACAGCCACTTAAAATAGTTGCAAAGCCAAACAACAATGAAATATGTAGTCCTTTATTATTGGTGTTCATAATAATCTCCATAATTTTTAGTTTTATTGCATTTAGTAACCGATTCTAGAAATGAGGTATTTAAGTCGTAAATTTATAGCTCAAAGGCTAACATATCAGTAGACATGTAATTCTCAGGGCTTGTCTGGTATTGTCATGAATTGTAAGAAGCTGTTAATTTTTTATGTGTTTATCAATTTCGCAGTGAGTTACTTCTTATTTTTATTAATTTTATACAGGCTAATTTTATCAGTAATCTTCCCCCGTTATGTACGCAAGAAAGTGCAAACTCTATTCGTCCCATTGAGTCAGGAATCATGAATACCCAACTAAAAATAGCCACATTTAACCTGTTTAACTACCTTGTGCCACCCAATGCATACTATGAGTTTGAGAAAATTTATACCGCGCAGCAGTGGGCTAAAAAGCAGCGTTGGATTGTTGATTACTTAACAGAACATGCGCCTGATGTGATTGGTTTTCAGGAGGTGTTTAGTATTGATTCGTTAAAAGAGCTAGCTGCTGAGCAAGGTTATAATTACTTTGCTGTAGTTGATACGCCAGAGGTGATTGATGATTTTATTTATAAACGTCCCGTGGTAGCAATTGCCTCTAAATATCCCATAGTTGAGGTAGCAGCGGTTGAACACGATAGTGAGCTCGCAAGTACGCTTGGCCTTAATAGTGAGTTTACTTTTAGTCGTAAGGTATTGAGAGCGACCGTTACTTTACCGCACATAGGCAATACTGATTGTTATGTGGTGCATTTTAAATCTAAGCGCCCGATGATTAATGTTGATGAACACAACAAAGAGCTAGCGCCCGAGCAAAACATAATTGAGATTTTAAAAGCGAATGTAGCGGGTGGTTGGGGCTCAACTATTCAGCGTGGTAGTGAAGCTACATTGCTAATGATACAAATGATTACTCGCCGCGAAGCTACGCAACAACCCATGCTATTAATGGGGGACTTCAATAATGAACTTGCGGATGGCGTATTAAGCCATTTACTGACGAGTACGCTACGCTTTGCACCTGCGTTTGACGCTAAAACCTACCTCGCTAAATATTGTCTAAATGATTCATGGGATTTGTTTGTTAAGTCGCAGCTAAGTAATGATGAAGTGATTAGCGATGAAGCAATAACAAACGATGTACAAAGTGATTGTGATAGCAATAACAGCGAGATTATTGATTCAGCGGATAAAAGCCAAGTAAAAAATATAAATATAACAAAGCCTGCACCGTTAAGGCCGCCGACACATTATTATGGGGCGAGCAGCTCTGTGCTTGATTACATTTTATTGTCGTGTGAGTTTGACGCTAGTTACGATGACAGCTTTTTTGAAGTAAGCGCTTATAACACTTACGACAGGCACTTAATAAACCCCGAGTACGATCGTGATGATTTAACTACCGACCACGGTGTTGTATTGGTTACCCTTAAACTAAGAAGCTAGGTTTTCTCATTTAATAACTTACAGCGTACGATTAAGCTAAAAAAGAATTAAGCTGCAATATGCATAATTATGCTAAAATCATAAATTAACAATTACCCATATTGCAGCGAAACTTGACCTGCAGTCTTTATGTGTATATTTTATCGCCAGAATTTTTGCATTAAATTAATAACAAATCACTAAAATGGTAAATATGGAATTTTACACTTACTCGTATCACACGCGAAAGATGGACTTAACTTCGCAAGTACACACTTTCTTCGTAAATCGAATTTATAATTCTAAATTGTTAGTGAAAGCTTTGCTTTTTGCTTTGTTTATTAGTTTAAGTAGCGCTTACGCGCAAGAAACCACCTCATACAGTTTAATCAATGAATCTAATGCAGGGCTGCTAAAAAGAGCCGAATTACTTATGGATACTGACGTTATAACAAGTATCGAACTAAGTAAGGCGTTGTTGTTACAAGCGCAAAGTGCTGATGACACGTTACTCAGCGCAAAATTACATAACTTATTAGGTAAAGCGAATAAAAAAATAACAATATTAATGAGTCGCTTCATCATTTTTCACAATCCTCGGCTTATTACAGTAAATTAAATGATTCACGCAACCAAATAAAGGCGTCTATTAATTATATAAAAATATTATCAGATGAAAAACGTTATGACGAACTTGCTAACCGCATTGAAACTTTATTACCAACAACGCTTGTGTATGGCGATGAGTTTTTTATAGCACAAGTACTCCTAACAAAGGGGGATTCGTTTTATGAACAAAAAAAATACAATGACGCGATCACGCAATATTCATCTGCTTTAAAATACCTTGTAAATAAAGACGAACAAATACAAAAACAGTTAGGTGAAACGTATAAAAAATTAGCTCAGTCGTATAAGCGCCTTGAAAATAGAGAGCAAACAGCTCATTTTTATACCAAAGCTTTAGAGATATATACTAATTTAGATGATTTAAAGTTGATGGCGCGTACATTAAATACACTAGCAGAAGCGCAGCGCTATTTAGACAACTTAGTTTTAGCCCTTGATTACAGCACTCGTGCATTAGAAATACATAAAGAAATTGACGATCCTGTTGGCTTGGCTAAAGCATTATTAGGTGCTGGTATTATTTATCGACATATCAACCTTTATGAAAAATCACTTAAGCATATAAATGAGGCATATTTATATTATAAAAAAGTAAATAACGTGCTTGGGATTGCTAAAACATCCAATCAAATGGGGCTGCTATACACACGATTAAAGCAGTTTGATCAGGCCGAGATTTTCTATCAAATAACCATTGATTTACCAAAAGGTGTGGTCGAGGAAAAAACGCTCGCGTCGGCCTTAAGAGAAATGGCTGTTATTAACTATGAGTCTGGCGACTTAGAATCAGCGATGAAATTTGCTCAGAAAGCTTACGTAACTTATAAAACCAAAAATCTTACATCCTACATTTCTATAACAGCGCGTATTATTGCTAATATCTATCGTGCCCAAGGGAATAAAAACAAGGCTATAGAGTATTACAAAGAGTCGTTGTCGTTCGCCAGAGAAACGGGCAGTAAGCTTTATGAGATAAAGTCGCTAACAGCGCTTGCGGCGATTTTAATTGGTATTGATACAAATGAGGCGATTTCTTTACTAAAAAGGTCACTCGCTTTATCAACCGAAATAGATGATAAGTTACATATGCTATACGCTTATCGTGAAATTCGAATAGCAGAAAAACAGCGTGGACGAATAAATGAATCACTACGTTACGCGGAAGAAGAAATAGCCCTGACCGGAATCATTCAATACGAAAGAGACGAAAGTAAGCTTGCTCTTGAAAAAGCACATTTGCATTCTCACAAAATGGAAATAGAGCTGGAGACGTTAAGAGAAAAAGAAAAACTCCATCAACTTGAGCTTGAAAAGAAAAACAATGAAATTGAAATATCAGGCCAAGCTAGGGTTATATCAGAGCTAGAGCTTGCAAAAAACAAATACGCGAGTATTGCGCTCGCATTTTTATTAGCCGCTTGTTTAGCTATTGTTTTATTGGTTTATCGAAGCTTTATTGCCTCTAAAAAACGTAATGAAGAGTTAGACTATTTGGCCGCGAGAGACCCTTTAACCAATTGTTATAACCGCCGCATTTTATTTGAGATTATGAATCGCGACTTTTTGAATTTACCTCAGATTGAAGAATATTGTATTTTAATGGTCGATATTGACCATTTTAAAAGTGTTAACGATACTTATGGGCACAGCATTGGCGACACCGTACTTTGTGGCGTTGCCAGTCTTTTACAAGCCAATATACGTACGAGCGATAGCGTTGCCCGTTTTGGTGGCGAGGAATTTTGTATTATTTTACCCAATACGACTCAAGAGCAAGCAATACGTATTGCTGAAGCTATTCGTATTAAAGTAGAAAAAGCGATATTTGATGATATTCCTGTTACGTGTAGTTTTGGGGTTACGTCTATTAAATTTAAAGCCAGAACACCTTCTGAGTTAATTGAACAGGCCGATTTAGCACTTTATGAGGCTAAGTCTTTGGGTCGTAATCAAGTTGTGTTGTGGGATTGTGCGTTTGAAGAGTTTAAGCTTTTTAGATCGGAGTAAACCTAGCAGTATACAGCTCAGTTTTGATGTTATTTTTAAAATCATAACAAGTAAACTTTATACAACGTCGTGAGTTACTTACACATGTAATCAGGCTTATTAAATTAACCCTTTAAATATCAGTGTATTAACTTAGGCTTTAAAATTGCATTCTAAACTAAGTTAAAAAACAAAATAAGGGATTTAGTAATGACTGAAGTTGCACTTTCGGCCTATTTGGCTTTTTATCTCTATTTAATTATGTTGCTTGTACAGTGGGCTGTGGCTACTTTTAGCAAAGCTAAAGAGCCAAATGCTGTACCAGGTAAAATTGACGAGGATTTATCGCACGATAGCTTTATATTTAGAGCGCATCGTACGTTTCATAATACGCTTGAAAACAGCGCATTATTTATAGGTACGGTGTTATTTGCGTTTGTAATTAATTATCAAAGCCCGATTTTTGCTATGTGTATTTGGGTGTACTTAATTGCGCGTTTAATTCACATGGCGCTGTACTACGCTATAGCAACGGAGAAAAACCCAAGCCCGCGTAGTTACTTTTTTTTAATCGGCGTACTTGCTAATGTGGTTATGCTGATAATGATAGGGTTAAGACTAATCTCTTAATTTATAAAAAAGTTATAAACTCTATTTATAACTTTAAACAAAAAAGCGAAGAGCCTTTAAGGCATCTTCGCTTTTTTGTTTAGGTAGCAGCAGAATATAAACCACGTCTACAGTAAGGTAATATTAATGGCTAATCGACGCCTATAAACCCGCCTGTTTGATGTGTCCACAGGGCTGCGTAAATCCCGCCCTTAGCGATTAGTTCTTCATGAGTGCCTTGCTCAACTACGCCGCCGTCATCAAGTACAATTAATCTGTCCATTTGTGCAATGGTTGAGAGCCTATGCGCTATCGCGATTACTGTTTTGCCTGTCATTAAATCATCAAGGCTTGCCTGAATTGCTGCTTCTACTTCTGAGTCGAGTGCGCTGGTGGCTTCGTCGAGTATAAGTATGGGTGCATTTTTAAGTAGCACACGTGCAATAGCAATACGTTGGCGCTGACCGCCCGAAAGAGTAACACCGCGTTCGCCCACTTGAGCATCAAAGCCTTTGTTGCCTTTGCTATCTACCAAGTCGTTTATAAACTCAAGTGCTTTGGCTTGTTTGGTGGCGTTGATCATCTCAGCTTGCGTTGCATCGGGGCGACCATACAAAATATTGTCTTTTACTGAGCGATGAAGCAGGGAAGTGTCTTGCGTAACCATCGCTATGTAGCGGCGTAGGCTTTCTTGGCTAACGTCAGTGATGTTTTGCCCATCAATTTTTATTGTTCCTGAGTCGGTATCGTAAAAACGCAGTAACAAGTTAACAAGTGTTGATTTACCTGCACCAGAGCGGCCGACTAAACCAATTTTTTCGCCAGGCTTAATGTTTAAGTTTAAACCGTCCATTACTGGGCTTCGATTAGTCTCGTTTGCAGCTTTTCCGTAGTTAAAGTGTACATTGTTAAACTCAATGGCACCTTGGCTTACGTTAAGCGTATCGGCATTTTGTTTATCGGCAACTTCAATAGGGTTAGACAGTGTTTTCATGCCATCGGCTACGGTGCCAATGTTTTCGAACAAGCTGCTTATTTCCCACATGATCCACTGCGCCATACCGTTTAATCTAAGCGCTAAACTAACAGCAACTGCAATGGCACCTGCGCTAATTGCACTAAGCGACCATAAATAAAGTGATACAGCGGTAACCGAAAATACTAATAAATAATTTAAGCTTTGAATAACAAAGTTTAGGCTGGTTACCAAGCGCATTTGTTTGTACACAGGCTGTAAAAATACATCCATGCTTTGTTTTGCGTATTGCTCTTCACGCTGGGTATACGAAAACAATTTAATAGTAGAAATATTTGTGTAGCTATCAACAATTCGACCGGTCATTTCTGAGCGCGCATCGGCTTGTGAGCTGGCAATTTTTTTAAGGCGCGGTACAAAATAAAGCTGTACGCAAATGTATAAAACTAACCAAACCAGTAAAGGGATCATTAAGCGCCAATCAGCTTCGGCAACTAAAAATACCATTGAGCCAAAATAAACCACTATGTACATTAATACATCGAGTAGTTTGGTCACTGTTTCGCGAACGGCTAAAGAGGTTTGCAATACTTTGGTGGCTATTCTCCCTGCAAACTCATTTTGATAAAAGCTCACACTTTGGCGCAGTAAATAACGATGCGCTAACCAGCGAATCGACATAGGGTAATTGCCCAGCAATGCTTGGTGCAAAATAGCAGAATGAAAAAATACGACTACGGGCAATACCAGTAAGAGCATAACAGCCATTTTGATAAGTTCTGACTTTTGCTCTACAAACAAGGTTTCGGGTGTGTAGGCCGTTAACCAATCAACAAGCTGCCCCATATAGCTAAATAAAGAAACCTCTAAAATAGCGAGCATGGCGGCGCTGATTGACATTAGCACCAACGACAGTTCCATTCCTTTGGTGTAGTGACGACAAAAAGCAAATAAAGTAGAAGGCGGCTGAGTAGGTTGATCCTCAGGAAATGCTTTTGTCATTTTTTCAAATAATCGATACATTTTAAAAACTTAAATGGCAAATAATGGTGGCTATTATACCATTTAAGTATTTTTAAATGCAGGTTTGTAAGGTATTAATTGTGAATATGCTAGAGCGTTATTAATATAAACTTATGTATAAAAGAACACCTAAAAACACTTCACTGACTTTATAGCATTGGGTTATTTAGGTTTGTACCTTTGCTCATGTATAAATCGTCATATCTGAGGCCACCATTTCCGTAAGGCTTTTTAATTGGGCCTGTATTACAGTTTGCTAAAAAATATATAAGAGGTTGTTCGCGCTTTATTCTAAATTGTGCATTTTTATACACCAGTGTTTGCTTGCTAAATTCACCACCTTTTACGTAAACATCATATTGCTGACCTTGCTCTGAGGCTGCTGCGTTATTAACAACGTACCATACGTCGTACCAGGTATTTGTTTGCAGTGGCTTGGCCGATTGTTTGGTAGTGTAGTTTTGAATGTTGCTATACCCGCTGTCGGTTTTAACCATTAAAGCGCCATCGTTTACAAACCCGTTTGATTCTGTTTTATCGGTTACGCGAAGTGTAGGCTCAAACGCATCGTATGCATGTTTATTAATTAGCTCTGGCGTAAGGTTGCTTAATCCAAAAGCATGGTTATTAGGAAAAGCAGCCACGTTTATACGCATATAAAATGTGTAGGTGTCACCAACTTCAACCGCTTGTGGAAGTTTTGTATAAGAAAGCGCTTTACGATTTCCTACAATGCCCTCAGCCGCAGGCTTTTTTAGTAAATAATGATTTGTTGATGAGTTTGCTTGTTCTGGTTGTATAACTGTTATTTGTGGGTTTTCAACCTGTGGCTTAGTTTCATTTTGGGTATCGACACTCTGCCACTTGCTAAGTGAATTTTCAAAGTCATCAATAAGTAGCCAATCGCTCGATGTATTTTTTTGAATGGTTGAACACGACGCTAACGCGCTTAACAAACATAAAAGTGACATGTGTTTAAAATGCATAATTGGCTCTCAGTAAGTTTAGGTTTTTTGGTTAACCAATTATTGTTTTGGCTATAACTTTAAAGTAAAGTTTATGTAACCAATTTAATGTTTTTATGTCAATCATTAAAGCAATAGGTAATGGCGTGGGAACTGCGAAGATACAAAAATTATTATTCCATTCAGAAAATTAACCAGTAAACTTATCCATTAAATCAACTCAGCAAATTTCAGCTGAGTTTAAAATAATTTAATAGTTAGGATGTTATATGTATACGGGTTCGTGTTTGTGCGGTGAGGTAAGGGTTGAAGTGTCGGGCAGTATAACCAGCATTATTCATTGTCATTGTTCACTGTGCAGAAAAAACAGCGGGACTGCATTTGCAACCAATGGCTTTGTAAATACAGATGACTTCACAATAACTAAAGGGCAAGCAATACTTAGCGAGTATAGTTTTAAAGTAGGGCGTACTCGTTACTTTTGTAAATGTTGTGGCTCGCCGGTTTATAGTAGCAATAATGATGACAAAAGCAGAATACGAATTCGTTTAGGAATATTTGATAGCGATATTACTGAGCAGGTTTTATCGCATAATTTTGTTACGTCTAAAGCTAACTGGGAGAAGTTAGAAACAAGCTTACCGTGCTATGAAAAACATGAACCTGGTCGGTAACGCGTTTTATTCAATGTGGTAAATGCTGTTAATACTTTTATAAAGGTTTGGTGCAAAATTTATAAACACCGGTGAGTTTTGTATTTCATCAACGTTTATATGCATTAATGTTTGCTGGCTTAGTATGATCACTATATTTTTGTATTCGTTAAACTCTATTATCGCTAAGCACTTAAAATGTTGCCTTAAAAGTACTAAAAGCATTTGCAGCTCTTGGCCAGTTTGTGGGTTTAAATTAATGATTACTTGCGTATTTTGCTCACTGCAGCTATTTATATTTTGCCAAAAGCTATCGCTGGTTAAAAAAGGCTGGTGATATTCACCACTAAAAATATCGATAGTGATTACGTTAAAGTGATCAGTGCATTGGGTAATATATTGTTCGGCGCATTGTAAATAGGTGCTGTGCTTAATTGGTAACTTAAAGTGCTGGGCAGCAATTAAGGCAATGTTTGGGTTTATTTCTACCGTGTTAAATGTATTGATGGTGTTTATGTAAGGCGTACTACTTTGCAAGTGATACATAATTCGCTCAAACCCTGCAGTGCCTAAACCTAGATTTAATATATTTAGTGTATCTACCGGTTTAAGTAAAAATAACATCATACACTGGTTTACCGGTACTATTACTTGCTCAGGGTGTATAAGGTTCATAACGCCTTGAATTGTAATGTCTTCATTGGCTTTTTGTGCAAGCGTTAACCACCGGTATTCTTTATTTTGATACACGCATACGGGGCCGTATGCACTTTGCTGCGACTCAATAAGGTTACTTTTAACTGTATCTTCTTTTAGCTGACGCATAACTTAAACTATTAATATATAAACAATGACAGTGTGCCACGAAAAACACATTTTTTAATAGATTATTGTGTAACAAGGTTTGTAATTTAACCTCAAAATATAATATTGTATTAGCAATTAATTAGTTAGACGTTATTCAAGGATTGAAAATGAGAACATTTATTTGCGCTGTTCATTTTGTGTGTGCTCAGTGGATGAAAAAATTAGACTCAAGAAATAAAAATACGGCCATCAATGCTGCAGCATTGTTAGCTATGATATCTACTGTATATAGTTTTCTTTTAGCTATGACGTTTGACATTCACTACTTAGATAAAATAATCAGTACTTTTAAGCAAAACCCTTTACTTATTGGTGCTTTATTTTACGCAATCGTAATTGGAATTGTGTTTTTAATTTTGGGTGATTTTAACGGTTATAAAAGTAGAGTTAGATCTTGTATAAATAAAGGGAGCTTTAAAAAATATATTTTAGGAATAAAGCTGTGGATGTTTGGGTTAATTCCTATGACCGGTATTATGTTGATTGTACGACTCAATTAACTCTCTAAGTATTACTATAACTGCGCTTTAGCGTGCTCCTTTCTACATCTACCTCAAATGTATTGCCATAAAATCTTAGTTAAGTAATGGTTACACTATAATAATTAGGAGCTAATAGATGCTTAAAACACCTTTGAAAATCACAACAACGTTACTCAAATTTACTGCAATTGCAGGCGCTTGCACACTTGCATTATCAGCACATGGTGAAACGCAATTACAATATACCGACCAACAAAAGTTACACGATATAGCAAGTGAAGTGTCGGCTACCCGTATCGGTAGTGACATTCAAACGCTGGTGGATTTTGGTACTCGCCATACGCTTTCAGAGACTAAATCGGATACGCGAGGTATTGGTGCGGCTAGGCGTTGGATAAAAAAAGAATTTGAAAAAATATCTGTGCAGTGTGGTGGTTGTCTGGAAATTATTGAAGTAAAGGACACTATATCGGGCGAAAAACGCATTCCTAATCCTGTTGAAGTGGTTAACATAGTGGCTATTCAACGTGGGTCGAGCGAGCCGAATCGCATGGTGATGATGTCGGGTGATATAGATTCACGTGTAAGTGATGTTATGGACTTTACGAGTGATTCACCGGGTGCTAACGATAATGCATCGGGCGTGGCAGGAGTAATAGAAGCAGCTCGTGTTTTAAGTAAATACAAATTTAATGGTTCGGTAGTTTACGCGGCGCTTTCGGGCGAAGAGCAAGGTTTGTTTGGCGGTAAAATATTAACGGCTTATGCACAAAAGCATAACTGGCAAGTTCATGGCGTTTTAAACAACGATATGATTGGCAATATTACCGGTATTAATGGGGTAACTAATAACACGACTGCACGTATATTTTCAGAAGGTACCCGTGTTGTAGAAACAAAAGAACAAGCTAATACTCGCCGCTTTACAGGTGGTGAAGTCGATTCTGCGAGTCGTAATTTAGCTCGCTACATAGATACTATCGCTGACAGATACATTCCTAATTTAGATACAATGCTTGTATATCGATTAGATAGATTTGGTCGTGGTGGGCATCATCGCCCATTTAATGATGCAGGTTTTGCAGCAGTGCGTATTATGGAAACTAACGAGCACTACGATCGTCAGCATCAAGATTTACGCACTGAAAATGGTGTTGAGTATGGCGATACCATTGAAGGTGTTGATTTTGATTATACGGCTAAGTTAACTTCACTTAATGCGGTAACGATGGCGTCTATGGCGTGGGCACCCGCACCGCCAAAAGAAGTTAAAATAAAGGGCGCTGTTACAGCTGATACGTCGTTTTCATGGCAACAAAGCAGTGATGAAAATATTGCTGGCTATAAAATTTATTGGCGTTACACGAGCGAGCCGCAATGGCAGTTTAGTAAATACGTTGGGAAGGTTTCACAGTACACACTTAAAAACGTAGTGATTGATAATTATTACTTTGGTGTAGCCTCTGTTAGTAAAGACGGTATTGAGTCTCCAGTAGTTTTTCCGGGTGATGTAGGTTCGTTTGATCACAATATAAAATAATAGTTTGGCTAAAAACACAGCAAACAGAGCGCTTTAAGGTGCAAATGACCGTTTTATACTTGCACCTTATTTACTAAGCCCTTAGAGTGTTAAAAAAGAAGTAAAAGGTTATTAAAAATGCAACAACAAGAAAAAAAGCCGTTAACAGCAAAAGAGCAAGTTATAACTGATGAGCAAAGAATGCAGTGGCAACGCGAATGTTTTCAAGCAGCGCAAAAACATTTAGCCGAAAAGGGCATTATGCCAAAATCAGTAGTTGATAAAGACAGCCGATTTTTAGCACCACTTTGTGCAATGTGGAAATTTAAAGCGCAAAACGGTAAAACATATTGGGTAGTAACAGGGCGCTTACCTACAGATCATGCTGAAGTAAGTGCAGCTACAGATGCTCGCGATGCAATGCGTTATTTTTCTTTGCAGTGGCAATTAAAAGCGGATCAAATTATGAGTACAGGCGCGCGTGATAAAACGCAGGTAGATTTTGCTAACTTACTTATAAATAGAGCACATGGCTTGTACGAAATGTATGATAATGAACCGCTGTGGGCAAATGAACCAAAGTAGCTACAGTTTGGGTTAAGTAAAAAAAGTAGAGGGTGATAGCTTATTTATTGCCCTTTTCTTTATCTAATGGACAAGTGTGAAGGGAGTTGTATTAAACGCCGAAACAGAGCATTGCATACGTTGCCTAGGAATTCCCGCCTCCATAAAAACATTTCCTTGCTGAATAAAGCCATTTCGCTTAAAACGCTCTACCTCATTTAAAATACAATTAATGCTTACTTCTTCTATACCTTGGTTGGAAGCTAATTCAACAATAAAGTTGAGAAGCGATTTATATACTTTGCGATTACGGTGCTCAGGTAATACAGCTATTCTGCCGATTAAGCCATCTTTACATAATCTACCCGTTGCTATTGGGCAGTTTGCATCGTCTGTTACAAGTACATGTAATGCAATTTTATCTAGGCTATCAAATTCGATATGCTTGGGGATATGTAACTCATAAACAAAAACTCGCTCTCGAATTTTTTGTAGCATATCTTTTTTTATATCCCACTCAACCTTATCAACCAGATAGCCCATTGCAAACTCCTATTGATAGCCAATTAAAATGAGTAAGCAATCACAGCAAAATTATTTAAGCCAATATCAGATGAAAATTAAAATTTTTAACTAACCTGTATACATAATATTTTACGCTGCAAAATGCTCACCATTATTAATAAAATTGGTATTATTACTCTTGGTCTATATTAAACCAAAGCCCCTCATTAACAAGTGTAGTAAAAGTTTGAGTAAAAACTAAACTTGGGTTTGTTAAATTTAATGATGAACTTTCAAATTCAGTATTATCGGTAAGTAGTTTTACCGCCGCTAAGTCAGTTAATGGCATAGCGTAATTTTCACCGTTTACACTTAATAACACTTCGGTATCGAGTTGCTGATAAATAGCACGCGTGCCACCTAAACGCTCAAACACAGTTTCTTCATCACTTAAATCATCGCTTATTTGCTCAGGTGTAAATGGAGGTTCTACTGGTGCTAAATCCATTTCATGTTTGGGCTGACTAAGCGTTGAGCCTAACCATTGTTTAAATAAATCGTCATTTTCTAAAAGTGCCGCCATCAGTGTTTTAACTTTATCAACTTCAAGGTTTGTAAGTTCACCTTTTGATTTTCTTAGTGTGATGTTGTGATCGGTATAACGTTTTTGTCCGCTTTCGGTATCAATAATATGATCGGCAAAGCTCGACAATAAATCTTGTTGATTTGGCGCCCTAAAACCAACTGAATAATTTAATGCGTTTTCTACAGCGTAACCTTCGTGAGGGCACCCTGGTGGAATATACAAAATATCGCCTGGTTCTAATATGCAATCAATTACGGCTTCAAAAGGTTCAACTTGCAGTAACTTTTTGTTTTGAGCAAACTGTTTAAGTGTTGGATCAGGGAGGCCTACACGCCAATGACGTTTACCTTCGCCTTGAATAATAAATACGTCGTATTGGTCTAAATGTGGACCAACACCACCATTAGGCGTTGAATAGCTGATCATTAAATCATCTATGCGCCAGTTGGGAATAAACCTAAATGGTTCTAGCAGTTGTGCAGCATCGCTATGCCAGTGATCAACTGCTTGCACGAGTAAAGTAGAGTGATCGTCGGTTAACTGCTCAAAGTCTTCAAATGGACCTTGGTGCGTTTGCCAGTCATTTTTATGATTGGTGATAATACGTGACTCTATGCTTTCTTCCATTGCTAGGCCGGCCAATTCATTAGCATCAAGCGGGTCTTGAAAATCAGCAAAACCTTGTTTGATTAAAAGCGGCTTTTTTTGCCAAAAATGGCTTAAAAACTCTTGCTCAGACAAATTATTTATTTTTAATTGATACATACATTATGCCTACTAGTTAGTGCTATGGGGTTAAAACAAAAAAAGCGAAAGGATGATCCTTTCGCTTTTTAAAAGAGCAATTTAGTTTTTAAACTAAATCATCAATAAACTCAACAGCACGACCAATGTAATTAGCAGGTGTTAGTTTTTTCATTTCTACTTTAGCGTGCTCTGGAAGGTCTAAACCATCGATGAAGTCAGCCATTATTTCTTTGTTTACACGTTTACCGCGTGTTAAATCTTTAAGTTTTTCGTATGGCTTTTCAATACCATATTTACGCATAACTGTTTGAATAGGCTCGGCTAGCAATTCCCAGTTTTGATCAAGCTCGTCAGCTAAACGTTGCTCGTTTACTTCAAGCTTGCTTACACCTTTAAGTGTTGATTGGTATGCAATAATTGCATAACCCATACCTACACCTAGGTTACGTAATACCGTTGAATCAGTAAGGTCACGCTGCCAGCGAGAAACGGGTAATTTTTGTGCAAGATGAGCAAAAATAGCATTTGCTAAGCCTAAGTTGCCTTCTGAGTTTTCAAAATCAATTGGGTTAACTTTATGTGGCATTGTTGATGAGCCAATTTCGCCAGCAATTGTTTTTTGCTTAAAGTGATTAAGGGCAATGTAACCCCACATGTCACGGTCAAAATCTAACAATATAGTGTTAAAACGTGCAATTGCGTCAAACAACTCTGCAATATAGTCATGCGGTTCAATTTGTGTAGTAAATGGGTTTAGTGTTAAGCCTAAACTTGATACAAATTTATCTGCATGTGTATGCCAGTCGTAATCAGGGTATGCGCTAAGGTGTGCGTTGTAGTTACCTACAGCACCGTTAACTTTACCTAGCATCTCTACTTGTGCAATTTGCCCGCGTTGACGCTTTAAACGCATATATACGTTAGCAAACTCTTTACCCATAGTTGATGGTGTAGCAGGTTGTCCGTGCGTACGAGTCATCATTGGGATTGTTTTGTATTCAATTGCTTTAGCTTTAATTGCGCTTAAAAGTTCATCGCAATAAGGAAGTAAAACATTTTTACGCGCTTCGCTTAGCATTAAACCATGAGATAGATTGTTAATATCTTCTGAAGTACAAGCAAAGTGAATAAATTCGTTTATTGCATGAAGCTCACTGTTATCGGCTACTTTTTCTTTTAGTAGGTATTCAACCGCTTTAACATCGTGATTTGTAGTGCGTTCTATATCTTTAACGCGTTGTGCATCAGCTTCACTGAAGTTATCTACAATGGCGTTTAGAAGTGCATTAGCTTCTTCGCTAAATGCAGGTACTTCTTTAATATCGCTTGCTGCAGCTAACGCTTGCAACCAACGCACTTCAACAATTACGCGGTATTTGATTAAGCCAAATTCGCTGAAAATACTGCGTAGTTCAGTGGTTTTGCTGCCGTAGCGACCATCCACTGGAGAGATAGCCGTTAACGCTGAAAGCTCCATAATAACTCCTAAATTTTAGTTTGAACGATAGTTAAATTTTTGTTTTAGCAATAGCGAGTATTTTTCTTTTTGCAAAGAAAAAGTGACGGCGTTTACCGCCCATTTGTCGCCATAATACTGCACTTCTAATGCCGGCTAATAATAACGCACGGATTTTATTTTGAGTGAGCTGCTGTTTTAATAACTCGGGTTTGCCATAAACCTGTATTCGGTGCCCAAGGGGGCTCAGCACCGACGAGTATATATCTGCTAAACCGGCAACAACGCTCTCATCGGTAATAGCAAAGTGGTCTAAACGACGATGAATATCATCAATTCGTTTACCTAATTCGTTTAAGCTTTTGCCGTTTGCACTTAGTGCTCGCTCAAGCTGCATTAAACCACCTACGTACTTTACAATTTCAACATCTTTTTGAGCGCCTGCGGTTAGCTGCGCCATTAATGTTTTGTAACCATCACGTAAGTTGTCAGTACCTTGGTAAACATCTTCTGGCGATGCCGGAGATGTTTGAATAATACTTGAAAGTAAGATTTCTAAATCATGTTCGTTATTGTTGCCGTACTGGGCAATTTTTTGAACTTGTTTAGCAGCCTGGCACATGGCGGCAAGCGCCATGACTTGGTGTTCATTCATTACTTAATCACCGAATCAATAATACCGCCACCTAAACAGATATCTTCTGCGTAAAATACGGCAGATTGACCAGGCGTCACTGCTTTTTGTGGCTCGTCGAACAATACGCGGGCCATGCCGTCTTCACCTACAAGTAGGGTACAGCTTAAGTCTTCTTGGCGGTAACGCGTTTTTACTGTGCAGCGAGTTGTGCCTTTAGGGCCAATACGGTCTACCCAGTGAAGTTGGTTTGCGTTAAGACCGTTGCTGTATAGGCGAGGGTGATCTTTACCTTGGCCCACAATAAGTACATTTCGCTCAAGGTCTTTATCTACTACGTACCAAGGCTCACCAGAACCTTCTTTCATACCACCAATTAACAAGCCTTTGCGTTGTCCAAGTGTGTGGTACATTAAGCCTTCGTGCTCACCTACGTTGTTACCGTCTGTGTCTTCGATAACGCCAGGTTGTGCTGGTAAGAACTTTTGTAAAAAGTCTTTAAATTTACGCTCACCAATAAAGCATATACCTGTACTGTCTTTTTTATCGTGAGTGATTAGGTCTTGTTCTTCTGCTATGCGGCGTACTTCTGGTTTTTCGATATCGCCTACAGGGAATAACGTTTGGCCAATATGTTCATGGCTTAGAGTATATAAGAAGTAGCTTTGATCTTTATTGTTATCAAGTCCGCGACACATTACGTATTTGTCATCGCGAAGCTCACGGCGAACATAGTGACCCGTTGCAATAAAGTCAGCACCGAGTGCTTGAGCAGCAAATTCTAAAAAGGCTTTAAATTTAATTTCTTTGTTACACATTATATCTGGGTTAGGTGTACGACCTGCTTTGTACTCAGCTAAAAAGTACTCAAATACGTTGTCCCAGTATTCTGCTGCAAAGTTAACAGTGTGAAGCTCAATGCCTAACTTATCACACACTGCTTGTGCATCTTTTAAGTCATCAGCAGCAGCACAGTATTCATCATTGTCGTCTTCTTCCCAGTTCTTCATAAACAGGCCTTCTACTTGGTAGCCCTGTTGTTGTAATAAATATGCAGATACAGAAGAATCAACACCGCCGGACATGCCAACAATGACTTTAATGTGACTATTTTCGCTCATGAATAATTTCGCTTATACAGATTGCTGTTAACTTGGAAAGGCCGCGATTATAGCATGTATTTTGTTTGTGCTTAAAGAGACTAAGGGCGCAAAGAGGGGAATTAGTCAGTATTTTATTTATATAACAAATAGCAAACTAGACTTAAGCGCGTTATCAGGCTGTAACTTTAGTAATATTAAAGTGATCTTTACTAATAAATTAAGACTATAGAATAATTCATGTAGTTATTGAGTTTTATTAATAGTATTTTCTTTTAAAACTACTAGAGTAAATATACACTTAATAAAATAAAAATAGTGGTGAGTATATGAATGTAAACCACTTTAAGTCGCTTGATATATAGTCAATGGAATGAATATATGAATTACGCCTATCAAATAAACAAGATAAATTCTTTAGTTGAACACTACACAAACGAATCTGATTTTGTGGATAGTGAATTACTCTCCAGTAAAACGACAGAGTTTAAAAAGTCAGCCTATCACCTTTTTTATGAGTTAATAAAACTCAAAAACCCTCACATTTTCCAAGAACCAAATCATGTACATGAGTTATTTAGCTTAATTAAGGGCTCAACCGCTAAAAAGAACATTGAGCTAAAGGTGCTTGAGCGTGTAGAGCATTGGTGGCTTGAATGGTATTTTGCTTTAGAAATGGACGAAAAGCTTAGTATTGAAAAAAGTGATATGCCAATGAGTTACTTACCTCAAAGTACGCTCAACCCTATGCGCAAGCATGAGATAAGTCATTACGCTAGGTTATTTACCGTTTTGCCAATGCCGGTATGTAATGTGTGTGCTAAAACGGGTGATATTTTAAAAGTTAATCAACGCTTTGTAGATGTTTTTGGTTATACGGTAGAGGATGTACCTAATCTTAAATCGTGGTGGGAAAAAGCGTATCCAGATCCGCAATATAGAGCACTTGTAAAAGATCTGTGGCAAGACTCACTTGAAAAGGCGCTAAATAATAATAACGATATACCCGCAAATAACTATCGAGTTTCTTGTCGTGATGGTTCACAAGTGATGATGGAAATTTCAGGAATTGATATAGGTGAAGAGTTTTTAGCTGTTTTTAATGATGCTACAGAGCGTTTAGAAGCAGAGGATATACTTAGGGATATGGCCTTTTTGGATGCATTAACCAAAATTGCAAATAGGCGTCGGTTTGATGAAAAACTAACGCATGAGTACGAACGAGCAAAAGAATGCGAAGGCATGCTATCGATGATTATTATCGATATTGACCATTTTAAACAATTTAATGACCGGTATGGGCATGTAGCGGGCGATACGTGTTTATATGATGTGGCTCAAACAATTGCTTCAACGGTTAGTCGCCCAGAAGATTTTGTTGCTCGCTATGGGGGAGAGGAATTTGTTGTTTTATTACCTCAAACCGATAGGCAAGGGGCGTTGTTTATAGCTGAGCAAATACAAAAAGCTGTAGAAAATTTAGCTATTGCACACCAGGATAGCTTTACCGGATTTTTATCTATAAGTATGGGTATTAATACCATCAGTGACTATACAAATAGTGATGAAATTAGCTTTGTTAAAGCCGCTGATAACGCCCTGTATTATGCTAAAAAACAAGGGCGTAACTGCATAGCGCTAAGCTCCGAGTAAATAAAATAGAGTTAATTATTTTATTTAAGCTACTCCCCAATATAGCTAATTATAAATAGTTTCTAGGCTTAATACTGGTCGATTCAGGCTGTCGTTAATACACTTCAATACTAAAGGGCTTCTAAGCGGTAGTGATTTTATTTGCTCTAATGTGTACCAGTTAGCGCTGATAATGTCGGTATCTATTGGTGTTGGCGCTTTTATATTATCAGGCGCTTCAAATAAAAAGCAGAATCGTAAATAGTGCACTCCATTTTCGGCATGCAAATTATACACACCTAAAAAGCCGACTGGCTCAAGCGCTAAGCCTGTTTCTTCAAGTAGTTCTCTGCTTGCAGCTTGTGCAAGAGTTTCGTTTTGCTCTAAATGACCCGCAGGTTGATTGTAACAAACCTGCTGTGTAAATTTATCGCGCTCTTTTACAAGTAAAAACTCATTTTGCTTTTTTACTATTGCCGCAACTGTTACATGCGGTTTATGCATCAACTACGCCCTTAATTACTTTGTATTCACCACAATTAATATCATCCAAGGTATAGTTGCCAATGCTATAACGAATGAGGCGAAGTGTAGGGTGTCCAATATGCGCGGTCATTCGGCGAACTTGTCTGTTTTTACCCTCGTTAATGGTAATACTTAACCAAGTAGTCGGGATTGCTTTTCGCTCTCGTACAGGCGGATTACGCGTCCAAATTGTAGGTTCATCAATTATTTTAACGTTAGCGGGGAGTGTAAGCCCGTCTTTAAGTTCTACGCCATTACATAAATCATTAATTGATTCACTTGTTGGTTCACCTTCAACTTGTGCCCAGTATGTTTTATTCGTTTTTTTATCAGGTGCAGTTAAGCTGTTTTGCAATTTCCCACAGTTTGTTAAAAGTAATAAACCTTCACTGTCTCTGTCTAATCTTCCTGCTGCGTAAACCTCTTTAATAGGGATGAACTCAGCGAGAGTTTTTCTGTCTGCGTCATCCGTAAATTGGCATAGCACATCAAATGGTTTATTGAATAACACAATTTTTCTGTCTTTAGATGCTATTTGCGGCTTTATCTCTCTTTTACCTGAAGGCGTTTTGTTAAGTGCACTGCGTGAATAAGTACGCCCTGTACTTCTTTTTGGCTTGGATTCAGTTACTTGATTATTGCCTGATTTAGATCTCATTATATGCACCTAGCTGGTTTTGGTAATCCGGCGATTTTTGTTGCTTGCTTAGCAGGACCTTTAGGGAATAATTTATATAAATAAAGGCTGTTTCCTTTATCTTCACCGAGTGCTTTAGCCATTGCTTTTACAAGCATCCGAATTGCTGGGCTGGTGTTATATTCAATATAAAAATCACGAACAAAGTTAATGACTTCCCAGTGTTGAACGCTAAGGGTAATGTTTTCTTGGATAGCAATTACAGGTGCAAGCTCCTTTGACCACAAAGTATGGTCAAGCAAGTAGCCTTGTTTGTCGGTTTCAATCTGTTGGTTGTTAAATTCAAGCATGAGTTACCACGTAATTGATTGATTAGTTGATAAAGTGAGTGCTACAAAGTCTTCATAGCTAATGGCTTTATCGTTACCTGTTAATTTTATTGCACGTACTTGCGCGTCTTGTTCAAGTATTAACAGTGTATCTGCAAATTGCCTAAATTGTTTTTTTGCAAAGCAGGCATCACCAACAAGTAGCACGTTATCGTCTGATAAAATTAAGTTCTCTAGCTGATTAGCCGAATAATAGTTAAGCGGCTTAGAAAAAATATGTAATGTACTCATAAATTCACCACATGTTGCTGCGCTTTGATTAATGTTTGTTGTTGGCTAAAGTTGAGTGCTTTTGCCTCTATGAGTAAATCATGTTTATTTAAACCATAATCAAGCAATGACTTTTCACACACGTAGATGTTTTCAACATCATAGATTTCGAGTGTTTTAATGTTTTTAAAAAAATCTTTTAAGCCAATATTGTTTGGTTGTTGATGTTTTTTTAAAGCCAAAACGGCGGGGCCGCTAAACAACCAACTCACATTTTGGTCAACGGCAGCAAATATCAATGTCATATCAAGTGCATCACGAATATTTAAATCGTCAAATGGACTGCACTGACTCATTACTAATACGTTTATCATTTAAATTGCACCCATTTATCAGCGTCGCTTGCAAGCATTGCAAATTCAGCTAGCCCTGCGACTGCAAATACACCTGTGTTTTTAATATCTAACCCGCGTTTTTCAGCGGCGGTAACACACAGCATTAAATTTAGTTTTTGATCGGCGAGTTCCTGCCAAAGTGCTGAAATTTGAAGTTCGTCTGAGGATAAATCAAAGTGGGTAGATGCATGATAAATACCTTGCTGGTATAAAAAAACAGCATCAATGGTGTGCCCTTGGGCTAAACATGCATTCGCAAACTTAACTAACCTTTGCGTTGTATCGTGATCGGATGGTGGTGTATGTAATGAAAGAACGAAACGTGACAAAACAATTCCAATAAAAAAGCCCCAATTAAGGGGCTATTTTAACAGAACTATTTAATTAGTCATCACTTGCGCCAAGTAGAGCAAGTAAAGACGTAAATAAGTTATATACGCTTAGGTATAAAGACACTGTTGCGCGAATGTAGTTGGTTTCGCCACCATTAATGATTCGGCTTGTATCGAATAAAATCAAACCAGACATGATCAATACAACTGCCGCATTAAGCACCATAAACATAAGTGAACTGCCAACAAAAATATTAACAATGCTAGCTACAATCACAACGATTAAGCCAACCGTTAAAAAGCCACCCATAAATGAGAAGTCTTTTTTAGTGTTCAGTGCATAAGCAGATAAACCAAAAAAGATAAGCGCCGTAGAACCTAACGCTTGCATAATAAGCATTGGGCCATTAGGCATTGCAGCATAATGGTTAAGCAATGGACCTAAGCCTGCCCCCATTAAACCTGTGAAAGCAAACACCCAAAATACACCAGATGCTGTATCTGCTTTTTTATTTACAACAAATAATAAACCGAACGAAACAAGTGTAAACACAATTCCCATAAAGTAAGGTAATTGTAGTGCCATTGAAATACCGGCTGTAACAGCACTGAATGCAAGTGTCATAGCTAGTAAAAAGTAGGTGTTTTTAAGTACCTTGTTTGTTTCAATGGTAGACATTACCGGTTTCGCGGTATTGTACGATTGATTAAACGCCATTGTAGAGCTCCTTTAAGTGAAACGTGTGTGTTTCGATAATTTAACTAAAATTAGATTACCAACTCTTATATGTTTGGGCAAACCTTTGTAGATCAATAGAGTTAAATATTTAAATAAAAGAGTATTGACGGCTAAATTAAAAACACTTTGTTCTAACTTTAGACAAATTAATTGTTTTTTAAGCACTTAAACAATTAATTCAAAAAAAAGCTTCACAAAAGGGATGGGTTTCCCTATTATGCAGGCCGTGCGGAGAGATGGCAGAGTGGTCGAATGCACCGGTCTTGAAAACCGGCATGGGTTTATAGCCCATCTAGGGTTCAAATCCCTATCTCTCCACCACTTATTTAATAAGTGTGTGGTAATTAAAGTATCATTCATTTAAATAGTTATTAGTACACTCTTACTTTTAACTTAGCAGTATCGGAGAGATGGCAGAGTGGTCGAATGCACCGGTCTTGAAAACCGGCATGGGTTTATAGCCCATCTAGGGTTCAAATCCCTATCTCTCCACCATATAACAAAATAGCCCGCTAATTTAGCGGGCTTTTTTGTGTTTGGAACAAAATCAGTGCACTTATACCAATCCGCAATAATACTTAATCATTTTGCGGGGCTAAACGTGTCGCTCCCTGCGTTAAAAAATTCTCATTTAGAACAACTAATAGCGGATTTTTTGCCTAGCTATCAACACGTTTTTCCGCCCTCAAAATAGACCACTTAATTAAGCGAATTGGTATTACATGTTTTATCTCTCATTAGTAAAATCTTAAAAGCAGATAGAATTGCTCACACACCATCTTCTGCTGTTAAATAACGTTGATGTTCTCTTCCTTTTTTTGTTTTTAATAAAACTACCATCACAAAAATTTTAAATGAGTTGGAATGCACATATTAATGTGTGCTATTTTTAAACATTGGTGGATTAAAGGTATGCAAAATAGGATGTTGTGGCTCAAAGATGATCTAGATTCGAGAAAGTTAGTTGTATATCGTGCCGTCATGTTTTCGTTTATAGCGCTTTTTGTACTTTTTGTATTTCAACCTTTTGGCACTTCAAGCGATACCGAGTCTTACAAGTTTCTGCGGCTTTTTGGCTATGGGTTAGTAACCTTTTGTGCTTTGCTATTGTCAGGATTCATAGAAATAGTGTTACTTAAGTTTAAGCTAAGTAAATTAAGCCGTTTAATTATTATTCCTGTCACATATATTTTAATTACTGCGTTATTCAATCATGGGTATTTTGTGGTTGCTGTACTTGGGTCTTGGCATTGGCAGAATCAATTACTTTTTGTAGGGTATATTTTTTGTATTGGTGTATTTCCTCTTATTTTTTTACTTGTGGTAAATAGGCATGTAATAGATTTAACTAAGCCAAGTACAGTTAGCGTCGTTCAAGAGCAGTTGAGAGAAGTTGAATTAAAGACAATTACTCTTAAAGGCGATAATAAAAACGACGAAATTAACACGGCTCATCACCATATTTTATTTATTAAATCTTCAGACAACTATTGTGAAATAACAATACTGGAAGGAGCTTCAACTTCACGTAAACTATTACGTGTATCTCTTAGCGGTTTATTAAAGCAGCTTCCAGAAAATACAATTATATTACGATGCCACCGTTCTTATGCGGTCAACCTGCAAAACATTCAGCACTACAGTGGTAATGCTGGAGGGTTGCAATTATCGCTGCATACAATTGATATTAAAATACCGGTGTCTCGTTCTTATGTAAAAGTAATAAAAGATGCTTTGTCATTAATCCCAAAAACATGTTAATCCCCCCTAAAACATGGGCTTTATACCTCGTCTTGTAATTGAGACCTAATAAGTCGCTTTGTATTTTTACTATTGCGAAGATTAAGTTGAAATTTACAACTTAACGAGGAAAGTAGATATGAAATACGCTATCAAGGCACTTGTAATAATTTCTATATTTGTATTTTGCCACTATGTAATGAGGCAGTTTTGGGGAGAAGGTTGGTCTAGCTGGTTGTCTGAACTTGATAATCTAACTGGCATTTTATTTACCCCCGCTAAATATACTTTTTTATATGGACCGTTAGTTATTGCGGCTATTATTTTGTTTAAACAAAGTGAGCCTTTTGAATCTATAGGGCTTAATTCTTCTGGTTTTATTAACTATGCACTCGCAGCAATTATTTGTTGTGCTCCTATGGCAATAGGTTATGGATTTTTGAGTGATGAACTTAACCTATCAATACCAGCAATAATCACCGGCTCAGTTTATGCGGGTTTTTTTGAAGAGCTAATTTTTAGGGCTGCATTGTTTGGTGTTTTATTTAAATATTGTAGATGGGGCTTTGTGCCTGCGGCATTGATTAGTTCAGTAATATTTGGCCTGGGCCATATTTATCAAGGTAATGATGCGATTTCTGCATTGATGGCGGTTGCGATCACTACTGTAGCAGGTACATGGTTTGCGTGGCTATATTGTGAATGTGGTTATCGTATTTGGTTTCCTATGTGGATGCATATTTTTATGAATGCAGCTTACGGAATATTTGGTATGTCGGGCGGCGCAGCAGGTGATCTACAAGGTAACTTATTTAAAGCAACAGCCATTGTGTTAAGTATTGTGTATGTTGAGATGCTAATTCGACGAGGAAAGCAGCGCGAAGTTACATTATCAAAATTATTTCAATGCACTAAAAGTGGCCTTTATACGCAACAAGCTTACTTAAATTGATTGGGAAACGACCATGCTAGAACTATTTATTGTAATAATTATATTTAGCTCACCCTTTTTGATTCTTACTATTACTAAACGTTATTTCACCTATAAAACTACAATAATGGCAGCGCAAGTAAAATTTAATGGACTGAATAATAATAAGATAACAAAATTAGAGGAACAAAGAGCGATGTTGAACAAAAGATTGGCAGTGCTAGAGGAAATAGTAACATCTCGCCACTTTGAGTTATCAAATAAAATAGCTCAGTTATAAGCACTTTGATAAGTATGACCCAAACGTATGAGCCTATTAATTTATTAATAGGCTCATACTGCAATAAGGTTTATTTTTAATCATAAATTACGACCATAGTCTCTATTTCTAAGCTTTAGATCTTGGTGCATGCTTAATACATTAAAATTTATACTCTGTATTAAGGATTATTAGATGAAACATCAACTCGCAAAAAGCGTCGCGCTTTCATTATTGTCCCCGGTAATTATTGGCAGCTTGTTAGGATTGTATTATGCACTAACGCTACAGGGTGATTTCTTATCCGTATTTTTTCAACTGTTGATGACTGCTATCTCAAATGCACATATTGTAGGCTTAACGATGGCGGCCTTTGTTGTGCCAGGGTATTTACTAATGTTTAAGTATTCTAAAGTTAATTATTCAGGTGTATTAACGCTTGGTTTGTTAGGTGGCGCTATATTTAGTTACTTATTAAGTGCCTCAACTGGCGAGATATTTTTGATTAATAGTGTTATGTCAGCATTTGCAGCCGGACTGTTTTTATTTGGTCTTCGCAAATCGGTAAAAAAATAATCGCAGCATTATTAACCAAGCACGCTGATAAACGGTGCGATTTCCTTTTTTTTACCTCCAAAAGGTTCCAATTTTTCACGACAAAGAGTACCTTTAGCTACTGTATGTTTAATAAGAAGTAGTTTGGTATGCAAAAGCACGATTTTTACCAGTCATTAGTTAAGCAAACTGAATCGCTGATAGCTGGTGAATCTAATGTAATTGCCAATTTGGCAAACATAAGCGCGCTGTTATTTACCTCTTTAGAAGATGTAAATTGGGCGGGCTTTTACTTTATGGATTCTCCTACTGAATTAGTACTTGGTCCGTTTCAAGGTAATCCTGCATGCATCCGTATTCCCGTTGGGAAAGGGGTATGTGGAACAGCTGCGGCAACCGCTGAAACACAATTAATTGAAGATGTTCACGCTTTTGACGGGCATATAGCCTGCGATGCAGCGTCTAACTCTGAAGTAGTTGTACCTATCATGAAACATGGTAAAGTATTCGCAGTACTAGACATTGATAGTCCAAGTATTGGCCGATTTGATGCTGATGATAAAGCTGGCCTTGAAGCATTAGTGAAATGCTTAGAGGCGAGCCTGTAATGAAAGATTTGCTAAATGTTCAAGACTACCTATTTGCTGTGCAAGATGTTGGCGACTGGGAAGGCGAAGAAGAGCATGTAGCGGAAACGCTCAATGATTTAATTCATATTGCATGGGATCGTCTTCCAGATGATTCAGAATGTGAATTTATTGATGAAACAATTAATGGTATTTGGGAACACCTTCGGGGTGATATGGCTGTAATAGAAGCCGATTTCGAAGAGTTGGTCGACTGGGTAACACACTACGTCGATTCGTCCCTTGATGAAAAGATGTGAAAAATAGGTTCTAAAATGGAAACCACAAACAAGCTAAAAGATATTAATGAAGTGTTGGAATTTTTATATCAAGAATTCCCACAATGTTTTAAACAAAAAGATGGCATCAAGCCGCTTAAAGTAGGTATTTTTAAAGATATTGCTGAGCGTATTGAAGGGTCTGAAAAAGTAAGTAAGACTCAAGTTCGTCAAGCGCTTAGAAAATACACGTCTAATTGGCGTTATTTAGAAGCTGTGACAAAGTCAGAGTTTCGTATTGATCTTGATGGTAATCAAGGTGAAAAAGTTGAGCAAGAGCATATCGACCATGCACAAAAAGCATTGGAAGAAAGCCGCGCTAAAATGGCAAAACGCAAAAAACAACAGCGTCCTCGCCAAGATTCTGATTCTAAATCTTTCAAGAAAAAACCAGCTCATGTTAGCAAAGCAGGCGATAAAAACGCACCTGCAGCTAACAAACCTGCTAAAGCAGCGCCAGTTAAACGTTCAGGAAAAATTGAACCTTTACCAGCAACTGAGGTCAAGGTTAATAATAAGGTTAAGGTTAAACTTGGCCAAGCACTTGTAAATGCAGTAATCACTGAAGTGAACAAAGATGACGTTCATGTTGAATTAGTGACAGGTATGCAAGTTAAAACCAAAGCTGACAGCTTATACATCGTTTAAGTTGTAAATAAATTAAGGAGTTGTGTATGAGTAAAAAGTTTACGCTCATTCCGTTAGTTGCTGCCCTGTTTTCAGGTTCATTATTTGCTGCTGTAGAAGCCGTTACAATTGACGATTTACCCCAGCTTAAGCAAGAGAGTCAACATGGTACTGCTAGCAAACGAGTGGCCAGCTTATTTGCTCGTTCACACTATACACCGGTTCGATTTAACGATGAGCTTTCTAGTAAAGTGTACGATCGTTATATCGAATCCCTTGATTTTAATAAAAGCGTTTTCTTAGCCAGCGATATTGCTTCTTTTGAGCAATATCGTGATGACTTTGATAACGCTATTACTACCGGTAAATTAGACTTTACGTTTGATATTTTTAACTTAAGTCTTAAACGCCGTTTTGAACGTTACGAGTATTCACTTACTTTACTTGAAAAAGAAATGACGTTTGATAAAGAAGATGAATACTTTTTTGACCGTGAAGATTCAGCATGGCCTGTGTCACAAGCTGAGCTTGATGAAATTTGGCGTGAGCGTGTAAAGTACGACGCACTGCGTTTAAAAATGACGGGTAAAGATTGGGAAGGCATTAAAGAAGTGCTGACCAAACGCTATAAAAATGCAGAAAAACGTTTAGTACAATCTAATTCAGAAGATGCTTTTCAAATTGTTATGAATTCGCTAGCACGTAGTATTGAGGCGCATACATCTTATTTATCGCCACGTCGTGCAGAGCAATTCAAAATGGATATGGATTTAGAGCTTGAGGGCATTGGTGCCGTACTAAGCCCTGATGAAGACTACACTGTTATTCGCAGCTTAGTGCCGGGAGGCCCTGCAGATAAAACAGATCAAATTAAAGCTGATGACCGCATTATTGGTGTTGCCCAAGATGGCGAAGAATTTGTAGACGTAATTGGCTGGCGTTTAGATGACGTAGTTGATTTAATTAAAGGTCCTAAAGGGACTAAAGTACGTCTACAGTATTTAAAAGGTGTTGACGCTCACGGCGCACCTAAAGTTGTTGAAATCACGCGTGATAAAATTCGACTTGAAGATAGAGCGGCTAAATCAGAAGTATTTGAAGCCAAATACTCTGATTTAACAAGTAAAGTTGGCGTGATTGAAATTCCAGGCTTTTACAATAATCTTTCGAAAGATGTAAAAGTTGAGCTGGCTAAGCTTAAAGAAGAAAAAGTTGATGGTATTATTATCGACTTACGCCAAAATGGTGGTGGTTCTTTATATGAAGCAACACAACTGTCTGGTTTGTTTTTTGACCAAGGTCCAGTTGTTCAAATTCATACCTTAAATAACCGTATTGAAGAGCAAAAAGATCGTGATGGTATAACTTATTACGACGGTCCTTTAACTGTTTTAGTTGACCGTTACAGTGCCTCTGCTTCTGAAATATTTGCAGCAGCTATGCAAGATTATGGTCGTGCAGTTATTATTGGCGAGCAAACTTTTGGTAAAGGTACAGTACAGCAGCACAAAGGCTTAGGCCGCGCTTACGATTTATACGATAATGCGCTGGGTAGCGTACAATATACGATTGCTAAGTTTTATCGTATTAACGGTGGTAGTACGCAACATAAAGGTGTGATCCCTGATATTTCGTTTCCATCAGCAATTGATCCTGCAGAGTGGGGCGAAAGTAAGCAAGATAATGCACTTCCCTGGGACAGCATTGTTAAAGCGAAATACAAAAAATTAGGTAATTTAACACCTATTATTACATACCTTGAAAAACAACACGAAGTACGAATTAAATCAGAGCCAGAATTTGGTTATGTATTTAATGACATTACCTTATACAACGAAGAGAAAGATCGTAAAACTATCTCTTTAGTTGAAGCTACGCGTATTAAAGAAAAAGATGAAGGTGAAGCACGCGCACTTGTACGTACTAACGAGCGTCTTAAGCGTTTAGGTAAAGATCCGGTAGAAAACTTAGACGATTTACCTGAAGTAATTGAAGAGCTTGACCCATTTTTGGAAGAAGCTGCATTAATTACTCAAGATTATATTAATTATGGTCGTATAGCTAAGAAGTAACAACTGGTTTTACCTCTATAAAAAAGGCGCATTAGCGCCTTTTTTACTACCTAAAATTTACTAAATTGTTATAATATTTGATTACATAAAGTTGAGCTAGATCAATCATGCTCAATTAATGCGCTTTACGTGCTAAAAATAATAATTAAACACACAGTAAGTGTGTCTAGGAGTCTCTACTTTGAAGCTATTGGATGACAAACCAATCAAGCCCGCCTCGTTTTTTGATGCATTAATTCCTATCTCTGTATTAATTTGTTTACTTGGTGCTGCAGTTTACTTATTTGGTGATAACTCTTCATCAGGCCCTAACCAAATTGCACTTTTATTTGCTACTTTTGCAGCGGCTTTAATTGGGCTTAAAAACGGTTATACATGGAAAAAATTAGAACAAGCCATGATCGAAGGTATAACGCTTTCACTTGGCGCTATCCTAATTTTACTTATGGTAGGTGCGTTAATTGGCACTTGGCTACTTTCTGGAACTGTACCAACTTTAATTTATTATGGCTTGCAAGTTATAAACCCAAGTTGGTTTTATGCAGCGAGTTGTTTAATTTGTGGCATTGTAGCTATGAGTATAGGTAGTTCTTGGACTACTGCCGCTACGATAGGTGTTGCTTTATTAGGCGTTGCAACGGGTCTTGGACTTGAACAAACAGTTACAGCAGGCGCTGTTATATCTGGTGCGTACTTTGGTGATAAGTTAAGCCCGCTGTCAGAAACAACCAATCTAGCGCCAGCAGTTGTAGGCGCTGATTTATTTGAGCATATTCAACATATGCTGTGGACGACAGTACCAAGTTTTGTAATTGCACTGATTATATTTATATTCATGGGCTTTAATGCAACTGCTTCAAGCGAAGCGGGGCGTATTGATGAAATAACGGCTATTTTACAGCAAAACTTTAATATTGGTTTTGAAATGCTAATCCCGCTAATTGTACTTTTAGTTTTAGCGATTAAAAAAATGCCAGCCTTTCCTGCTATCTCTATCGGTGCTGTTGTGGGCGCTGTTTGGGCCATGTTGTTTCAATCTGATTTAATTGCTAGCCAAATTGATGTTTCTCAAGGGCAGCTAGTTGGCTATTTTAAGCTTGTTTGGACGACGTTTTTTGATGGTTTTAGCATAAGTACAGGCGATGACAAAATGGACTCACTACTCAGTGGTGGCGGTATGTCCGGAATGCTTACAACCACATGGCTTATTATGACTGCACTGATGTTTGGTGCCATTATGGAAAAAACAGGCCTTTTAGATATTTTTGTTAAAAGCATACTTAAAATAGCTAAAAGTACGGGATCGTTAATTGCGGCAACAATAGCAACGTGTATTGGTACTAACGTGATAGCGGCCGATCAATATATTGCAATTGTTGTGCCTGGTCGTATGTTTAAAGATGAATATGAAAAACGTGGTTTGAAGCCTGTTAACTTATCTCGTACATTGGAAGATGGCGGTACAATTACCAGCCCACTAATTCCATGGAACACGTGTGGCGCATATATGCAAAGCGTTTTACTAATAAATCCTTTTGATTATGCACTCTACGCTTTCTTTAACTTAATTAACCCTGTTTTAGCGGTGGTTTATGCCTACTTGGGCATTAAAATTTTACGTATTAAGCCAAAACAATCCGCCTAATTTTAAACAGCTCCTTTTAACTTAAAAGGAGCTGTTTTGGAGTATCTATGACTGAATCAAGTAAACCTCAAGCACAATATCTTAAAGACTATAAAGCTCCTGATTTTTTAATTGACCACACAGAGCTAACCTTTGACTTACAGCCATTATCAACCAAAGTAAGCTCTTTGCTAACGCTTACTCGTGTTGGTGATAAAAAAGCACCTTTAGTGCTTGATGGTATTGATTTACGCTTACTGTCTTTATCTATTGATACGGTTGATATAACTGATTATGAAATTATTGGCGAGCAGCTAATAATTAATAACCTACCGGATAGTTGTCAATTAAGTATTGTGACCGAGATATCGCCTGAGACGAATACTTCTTTAGAGGGTTTGTATTTATCAGGTGGCGCGTATTGCACGCAGTGTGAAGCGCAGGGTTTTAGAAAGATCACCTATTACATGGATCGCCCTGATGTACTTGCCACGTTTGATGTAACTATTATTGCCGATAAAAAGTATCTACAACTTCTTTCTAATGGTAATCAAGTAGACAGTGGTGAAACACAAGATGGTCGTCATTTTGTGAAATGGCAAGACCCATTTAAAAAGCCGAGCTATTTATTTGCACTTGTAGCGGGCGATTTTGATGTTTTAAAAGATACGTACACGACTAAAAGCGGCAGAGATGTAGAATTAGCATTGTTTGTTGATAAAGGTAATTTATCTAAAACCCCCCATGCTATTGCCTCACTCAAAAAGGCAATGCAGTGGGATGAAGAACGCTTTAATTTAGAGTATGACCTTGATATTTATATGATTGTAGCCGTCGATTTTTTCAACATGGGCGCGATGGAAAATAAAGGGCTAAACGTTTTTAATAGTAAATGCGTATTAGCTAATCAAGAAACAGCCACAGACAAAGACTACCATACGATTGAATCCATTGTAGGGCATGAGTACTTTCATAACTGGACAGGTAACCGAGTTACTTGTAGAGATTGGTTTCAGTTATCGCTAAAAGAAGGGTTGACTGTATTTAGAGACCAAGAGTTCAGTAGTGATTTAGGCTCTCGTGCACTTAACCGAATTGATGCGGTCAAAGTTATGCGGACGCATCAGTTTAGCGAAGATGCAGGCCCTATGGCTCACCCAATTCGCCCTGAGAAAGTTATTGAAATGAATAACTTTTATACAGTAACTGTATACGATAAAGGTGCTGAAGTTATCCGTATGATGCACACATTACTGGGTGAAACTAACTTTCAAAAAGGGATGACGCTTTACTTTGAGCGCCACGATGGGCAAGCAGTTACATGTGATGACTTTGTAAGTGCGATGAGCGATGCATCAGGTGTTGATTTAGAGCAATTTAAACAATGGTACAGCCAATCAGGTACACCGCGTTTAAATGCAATTCAAGAATTTGATAGCAGCTCAAATACATACACTTTGACAATCGAGCAAACAGCGCCAGCTAATCAGCCAGAGAATAAAAAGCTTCATATACCTTTTGCTATTGAACTACTTGATGCCAATGGACAAAGTATTGCTCTGCAATATAAAGGTAAAAAGCTAGATCATGTACTCGATGTAACTAATGCGACTCAAACATTTAGCTTTGATAATATTTTAGAAAAGCCTGTTGCGGTTTTACTCGAAGACTTTTCTGCACCTTGTATTTTAAACCAGCAAACAACAGAGCCTGAACTATTGCATATTATGCGTTTTGCGCGCAGTGATTTTTCACGTTGGGATGCACAACAGCAGCTATTCATTAAGGCGATTAAATCTCAAATCACCGATGCAACGAATAGCGTATTAAGCAGCGAAATTATAAATGCGCTACGTGTACTTATAAACACCAAAGAGGGCGATTTAGCTTTAATTGCAGAGCTGTTTAAATTGCCGAGTTTTGACACGTTAGCTGCTGAATTTGATGTAATACCTGTAGATGACATTATTGAAATAACAGAAAAGTTTGAGCAACAAATTGCTGATGAACTTGCTGATGAGCTTCTTAGTTGTTACGAATCTCTTGAAGATGATGGCAGTATAAGTGCAAGCGCTGTTGCGAATCGTGCTTTAAAGCAAATATGTCTGCACTACCTTGCTAAAACACAAAGTCCAGAAGCTGTAACCTTTATTAAAGAAGCTGCAAGCTCGACTAATATGACTAATGTACTTGGTGCCCTAAGCGCTGTGGTAAAAGCTTCACACCCTGTTAGAGATGAGCTTTTGAGTCATTTTGATAGTCAGTGGCGTCATGATGTTTTAGTCATGGATAAGTGGTTTGCACTGCAAGCTATGCAATCAGGCAGTACTGCTATAGATGATATTAAGGCACTTTACGAACACCCGTGTTTTGATTTTTCAAATCCTAACCGTGTACGTGCACTTGTAGGAAGTTTTAGCCACTTTAATACAGCACAATTTCATCGAGCAGATGCTCAAGGCTATGCGTTATTAGGTGATTTATTAATAAAACTTAATGCAATTAATCCACAAAATGCATCGCGTATGCTAACACCGTTTATGTCGTGGAAGCGTTACGATGATGTACGCTCACAAGCAATGAAACTGCAATTACAGCGCTTAGCCAATTTAGATGGCCTAAGTGCTGACTTGTATGAAAAGGTTGAAAAAGCGCTCGCATAAATGATTGAGTATTATTTTACCTTAAGATTGAGCTATAACGAGTGCATGGATTACTACCATGGCCGTTTTAGCTCTTTACAGGTTGTAGAGGATGGCGGTAAAACAATTCGTTTTGCTGCTACGCATTTGAGGCCCTTCATTTCGAGCTTGGGTGTACGTGGCCGTTTTAGACTCTTATTAACCCCCGAAAACAAGTTCATCCGCCTAGAGCGAGTGGCCTGACGCTCGGTTTTTATGTTATATATACATAAAAATATTGTATTTTTGTTAATTTCAATTTGTCCTATTGTTAAATTACGTGTATAAATTATCTGGTACGACGTCTTACCAATACGTAAGCGTTAACCAGAATAAGAAGTATATGACAGATTAGAGCGAGTATTTGTAATTTTACTGATTCGCTTCTATCGTTATGATTACACTAAAAACAATAACTTGATCACACAAAATGACCCGCGACAGGGGGGAACCAAAATGATAAGAAGATCGCTTTTTGTTAAAAATAGAATCGCTATAGGTTTAGCAGCCGCTAGTTTAGGTTTATCTGCAGCAAGTACTCAAGCTGTAACATTTGAAGCTGGAGGTTTTGATATTACCTTCGATTCAACCTTTTCATATGGGCAAAGTGTTCGTGTAGAAGACAGAGACTTTAACCTAATTGGCAAAAGTAATAACCCAGCATTTGATTGGACAGGTTACAACCCAGCGCTAAGTAATACTATTTACTCATCACAAGATGTATGGGCACAACCGGGCTCTTACTCAAATAATGGTGATGCGGGTAATTTAAATTTTGATAGTGGTGACTCCTTCTCAAAACTATTGAAGGGCACACACGACCTTTCAATAAATAAAGATAACTACGGTTTGTTCACTCGCTTCATGTATTTTTATGACTTTGCTTTAATGGATGGGTACCACGCTTATTCAAATCCTACATCAGGGCAGGGTGTTGATCCATGTGACGATAAAGACACCAAAGCACAAAGTTGTGCCGACATACGTTTATTAGACGCGTTTGTATGGGCCGATTTTGATTTAAATGATGGTAATAACCCTTTATCTGTCCGTTTAGGCCAGCAAGTAGTTAACTGGGGTGAAAGTACGCTTATATCTCATGGTATTAACGTAAACCCAGTTGATATAGATCGACTAAAAGCACCTGGCGCTGAGCTAAAAGAAGCATTTATACCAATCGGTATGCTTTGGGCATCGCTCGGAATTACTGAGAACATTACGCTTGAAGGTTTCTACCAATATCAATGGCAAGAAACACGTTTACCAGCAGCAGGTACATACTTTTCTACTAATGACTTTGCAGCAGAAAATGGTTATCAACAGAATGTTCAATTAGGCTTTACGTCTAATCCTGATATTGATGTTGCTTTTTTAACGGATAGTTTAAATAACCTAACATCTGATTTTGCATTAGCAGCAGCTGCTCAAGGTATTGATCCTTCAAGTGCTGAAGGAAGCGCTTTATTAGCCCAAATGTATCTTGCTTACCCAACTAAGGTTGCATTAAAAGGCAAAGGGGATAATGGTAAAACAGAACCTGAAGATGGCGGCCAGTACGGTTTACGTTTAGGTATATTTTTACCTGAATTTAATGATACTGAAATTGCGTTATACCACGTGAACTACCATAGTCGTCGTCCGCTTATATCTGGTCGTGTATCAAACTTTTCGCAGGCAGCAATTGCTCAAGATTTAGCGATGATCATGACGACAGAAATTACGTCAGATAATGTTGCTGATTTAACCGCTTTTTCTAAAGCTGAAAACGACTACCCAGAAGATATTAAACTATATGGTTTAAGTTTTAACACCACTATTGGTGAAACAGCCTTTGCGGGTGAGTTTGCGTTTCGTCAAGATGAACCACTGCAAATTGATGACGTAGAGTTACTTTATACAGCTATGCCTGAGCAGTTAGCTCTTGCAGGTCTTCGTCCTGATTTTGCAGGTATTTCGCAAATGAGTTTTGGCGATGATATTAGTTCTGTTGGTGCGGGTGAAGTTGCTCAAGGCTATATTGAACGTGATACATCACAAATTCAATTCACGGCTACTCACTTATTTGGACCTTCATTAGGTGCTGATAGTTGGGCTGTAGTTGGTGAAGTGGGTGCAGTAAAAATTCATAACATGCCAGAATATGACGAAATGCGTTTAAATGTATCCGGTACTGGCCGTAGTGGCACAATTACAGGCCCAGGTACTACTGATTATTCAACATTGCAACTTGGTTTATCAAATGGCGCTGAAGAAAAATCATTCGCTACAGCATCTTCTTGGGGTTACCGCTTAATTGCTAAAGGTGATTATTTTAACCTTTACAAAGGTATTAACTTCTCTCCACGTTTTGTATTTTCTCATGACGTAAATGGTAATACACCAGACCCTATGTTCTTATTTATTGAAGACCGTAAATCTTTGGGTGCAACCATGAACTTTAACTACCAAAATGCGTGGTCACTTGATGTGAGCTATAACTCGTTTTGGGGCGGCGGCGATATTAATACTTTCTCAGATCGCGATTACGTTTCTTTTAACTTAAAATATTCTATTTAGGGGTAACATTACTATGATTAAAAAACCTACCCTCATCGCTACAGCTTTTTGTAGCTTGTTTGCAAGCAGCGCAGCTTTAGCTAAATTAAACGCTGATGAAGTTGCTCAATTAGGTCAAAACTTAACGCCAATGGGCGCAGAAAAAGCAGCTAATGCTGATGGTTCTATTCCAGCATGGAATAATGGCATTACTTCTGCACCAGCAGGTTATGAAGCTGGTATGCATCACCTTGACCCATTTACAGCTGATAAAGTGCTTTTCACTATTGATAAAAGTAATATTGAAAAGTACAAAGCCAATTTAAGTCCGGGTCAAATTGCTTTATTTGAAGCATACCCAGACACATTTAAAATGCCAGTGTATGAAACACGTCGTTCTGCTTCTTACCCTCAGTTTGTGTATGATGCGACTAAAAAGTTTGCACCGACTGCTGAATTAATAGAAGGCGGTAACGGTATTAAAAATACAGCGATTGGTATTCCTTTCCCTATACCTAAAACGGGTTTAGAGGCAATTTGGAATCACTTATTACGTTACCGTGGCCAGTCTATTGAGCGTTTTGGTGGTCAAGCTGCACCGACTGCATCTGGTTCTTATAACTATGTTGGCTTTGATGAGCAGTTATTAGTTAAATACTCAGACCCTAGTGCAACACCAGCAGAGCTGCAAGACTCAAATATTTTGTTTAAGTTCAAACAAAGCGTTACAGAACCAGCTCGTTTAGCGGGTACTGCATTATTAGTTCATGAAACAATGGATCAAATATTAACGCCGCGCCAAGCATGGACTTATAACTCGGGACAACGCCGAGTTCGTCGTGCACCTAATGTTGCATATGATGCACCAGGCACAGCTGCAGATAGCCTGCGTACTACCGATGATTTTGATATGTTTAATGGCTCGCCAAATCGTTACAACTGGACACTAAAAGGCAAGCAAGAGTTATATATACCTTATAACAGCTATAAACTTCATAGTGATAAGCTAGAGTACGATGATATTTTAATGCCTGGCCATATTAACCCAGAACATACACGTTACGAAAAACACCGTGTTTGGGTTGTTGAAGCTAACTTAAAAGATGATACACGTCATATCTATAAAAAACGTGTGTTTTACATCGATGAGGATAGCTGGCAAGTACAGGTTACTGATATTTATGATAACCGCGACCAACTTTACCGTGTAGCAATGGCTTATGGCCTTAACTACTACGAAGTACCTACACAGTGGAGTACGCTTGAGGTTTATCATGATTTGAATTCTCGTCGTTATTTAGCAATTGGTTTAGATAACCAAGAAAAAATGTACGATTTTTCACAGTCATTTAACGATAACGAATTTACTTCAAGCGCTTTACGTCGCGCAGGTAGATAGTATTAAACTAGGCACTTAACAATTTGTTAAGTGCCTTTTCCTTTCTCATCGCGTTTGTCTTACAGCGCGCAACGCTTTCCCCAGTAAAAAGACAAACAACTCTCTCGTACAAGGCGATTAAAATTTATGAAGTATTTGGTATATGCCAGCCTGATAATAAGCGGTGCGAGTGTTGCACAAGAAGCCCCTAACAATGCAATCAGTTTAACAAATGCAGCTAAAACCTTACTCACCGACATAACCAACACAGGCAATGGTCTAATTGCAGTAGGTAAACACGGTACTGTTATTAAAAGTATCTCGGGTGATAAATGGCAACAAGCTGAGCTAGTCCCAACTCAAGTGCTATTAACTGCCGTTGATTTTAGTAATGAAAATAATGGATGGGCGTGTGGCCACGATGCAACAATAATAAATACTACTGACGGTGGTGTTAATTGGCAACTACAACAAGCACAACCAAAATTAGACAAACCATGTTTAGATATTCTATTTGAAGATGATTTAAAAGGTTTTGCAGTGGGCGCATATGGCATGTTTTATCAAACCACCGATGGTGGTAAACATTGGCAAAAACGCTTTTTAGATTCGCTATTATTTAGTGATGATCGTGATTACTTGAACGATTTAAAAGAAAATGACCCCGAAGGATACGAAGCCGAAACTGCTTCAATTTTACCGCACTTTAATCGAATCGAAAAAACAGATAATGGTTTAATGCTGGTTGGTGAGATGGGCTTGATGGCCAGAAGCATTGATGATGGTCAAACTTGGCAAAGGATAGAAGAAATTTATCCTGGCTCATTTTTTGCAGTTGCATCAGATAGCACACAAGAAATTGTGGCAGGGCTTCGAGGTAATGTTTTTGCAAAGCAAAATGGTGAACAGCAGTGGCAGCATTTCGAAAATGTTAAAACAGCGACGATCAACAACATCATTAATTATAATAACAAACAATGGCTTATGCTTGCCAACAGTGGCGTTATTTTTCATCTTCAAGATGGGTTACTCACCCATGAGCAGCTTGCTGACGGTAAAGCGATTCTTGATGGTGTAATTTTAGATAACAGGCTGATCATGGCTACAGAAGATGGCATTAAAGTGAAGGAGTTAACCCCTTAATGCATAAACTACTCGATTTTATTGAAAAGGCGATTTTTAGACATCGCTTAATTATGCTTATAAGTTTTGCACTTATAACCTGTTTACTTGTATTCAAAGCGACTCAAATTCAATTAGATGCATCGTTTAATAAAAATATCCCGTTAAACCACGATTATATGAAAGTGTATACCAAGCATGAAAAGCAGTTTGGTGGTGCAAATAGTATTTTGATTTCAGTGTGTGATGACAGTGGTGATATATTTAATCCAGAGTTCTTTACTCAATTAAAAGCGGTTCACGATCAGCTTTATTTCATTCCTGGCGTAAATCGTCCATTAGTTAACTCAATATTTTCACCCAGTGCTCGTTTTGTTGAAGTAGTGGAGGATGGCTTTGCCGGTGGCCCAATTATTCCTGCTAACTTTAAAGCAGATAAGCGTGGTTTAGGTGTAGTAAAGGAAAACATTGAAAAAGCAAAAGTTGTAGGACGTATGATTGCCAGCGATTATTCGTGTGCAATGGTAACTGCTCAACTTTTAGAAACTGATCCTCAAACACAACAAAAATTAGACACATTAGCTTTTGCACAAAAGCTAGAAAGTGATTTAAGAGAGCCTTTAAGTACGGACAAAGTAAGTATTCATATTATTGGCTTTGCAAAAATGGCTGGTGATATAGCGGAAGGTGCAAAAGGGGTGGTTGTATTTTTTGCCATTGCTATCGCTTTTACCTTTATTATGGTCTGGCTATTTTGTGGCAGTTTAAAGCTGACTATTTTGCCTATCGCATGTTCCATTATTGCTGTTATTTGGCAATTAGGCCTGCTTTCAAGTTTAGGTTTTGGCCTTGATCCTATGTCTATTTTGGTACCGTTTTTAGTATTTGCTATTGGTGTAAGCCATGGTGTGCAGATGATAAATGCGATTGGTAAAAAAGTAGGTGAAGGTAAAACAACACGTATTTGTTGTCAGTCAAGTTTTAGGGCTTTATTAGTGCCAGGCGGTATTGCACTGCTTTCAGACACCGTAGGCTTCTTAACATTACTTACCATTGATATTGGTATTATCCGTGAACTTGCCATTACAGCGAGTTTAGGTGTAGCAGTAATTATATTTACTAATTTAATCTTATTGCCAGTTTGGGCTTCGTACATGAACTTTGAAAACAGTGTACATATTCAATCTGGTGATGCAGCAAAACCAAACATGCTTGATAAAATCCGCGACTTACTTGTTAAAGCGACTGATCCTAAAGTAGCTAAAATGATTATTGGTTTTACCCTTGTACTATTTGCTTTAGGTTACTGGCAAGCAGATAAAATGCGTATAGGTGACTTACATGCAGGCGCGCCATCACTGCATCAAGATGCTCGTTATAATCAAGACACGTTTTTAATATCAGACAAGTACACTATCTCGTCTGATATCTTAAAGGTAATTGTAGAAGCGTATCCTGCAGCATGTACTGAGCATGATGTGATGGAGCGTATAAGCCGTTTTCAATACAAAGTAGAGAATGTGGCCGGTGTGCAGTCTGCTGTAAGTTTGAGCTCTGTAGCTCAATCGGTTAACGCAGGCTACAACGAAGGCAATTTGAAATGGCAAAGCTTGCCACGAAATTCAGCAAGTTTAGTGCAGTCAACGTCTCGAGTTGAAACTAGTACAGGTTTACTTAACGGTGATTGTTCAGTTATGCCAGTGATTATATTTTTAGATGATCATAAAGCACAAACTATCGATACTGTAATTAAGAGTGTTAAGCAATTTGCGCAAGAAGAGGGCACTGATAAATTAGCATTTAAGTTAGCGTCAGGACCTGTTGGTGTAATGGCAGCCACGAATGAATCAGTTGCAGAAGCGCAAATACCAATGATGCTTTATGTTTATGGTGCCGTTATCATTTTATGTTTAATGAGCTTTAGAAGCGTAAAAGCAACGATTGCAGTGGTATTGCCGCTTTATATCGTATCAACACTTGCACAAGCACTTATGGTGCAATTAGAAATAGGCTTAACCGTTTCTACTTTGCCAGTTATTGCTCTAGGAGTGGGTATTGGGGTCGATTACGGCATTTATATACTGTCGTCGATGATGGGGCAGCTTAAGCAAAATGTACCATTAAGTGTTGCTTATCGAAATGCGCTTGTTGAACGTGGAAGTGCGGTTCTATTTACCGGTATTACACTTGCGATTGGTGTGAGTACGTGGATATTCTCAGATCTTAAATTCCAAGTTGATATGGGTATACTGTTAACCTTCATGTTTTTAGTAAATATGTTAGGTGCAGTGTTGTTATTACCCGCTATTGGTAGCCTTCTCTGGACTGACCAGAAAAAATAATGTGAATAATTTTGCTCCTAAATGGCCTGTAAAGGCCATTTATATCTACAATTTGTGAATAGATGACCAAATAGCTGAAATGCTTAAAATGTTTTCATCGAAAAGGCTGTTTATTAGCTGTAAAAGGGTTAGAATTTAATTGACTCCACGCTAATGAATAGCTGTACAAATTCCTGCTCCTGAGCAGTAATAGATTAAGGAACATACAATGACACGAAATGAAGGCCAAGCCTCGGTTATCCTAGATAATGTCTGTAAGCTGATCCAGAAAAAAGTTCGCGCTGATAATGTGTTACTCGTTGAGAAATTCGCCAAAGCCTTGTACAGCAATATGTCTAAAGAGGATTTGGCAAACCGCAACGATAGTGACCTATATGGCGCAGCATTAAGCCTTTGGAACTCGCTAGAAAAAAATACTACCGACGACGCTGTTATCCGCGTTTTCAACCCTGAAGTGGCAAAAGATGGCTGGCAGTCATCACATACAATTGTAGAAATTATTACTAAAGACATGCCGTTTTTAGTTGATTCTGTTCGTATGGCCATGACTCGTGAAAATATCGCCTCTCACTTATTACTTCACTGCCCATTAAAAATTAAGCGCGATGAAAACGCTAAAATTTCCGGATTATCAAATTTAAAAGCAGAGCAAGAATCCTCATCTACTAAAACAGTATTTTTTATTGAAATTGACCGTCAAACAGATTCTTCTGTGATTGAGTCTTTCAAGAAAGAGTTAGAGTCGGTTCTTGTTGATGTGTCAGTTGCTGTTGATGATTGGCAGCCAATTCGTAAAAAATTGATTGCAGTAACCAAAGAGTTACCTAAACGTCATCACAATAAAACGACAGAAGAAGTTTCAGAAACAACTGAGTTTTTAGATTGGTTAGCGAAAGATAACTTTACCCTAATGGGTTACCGTGAATATGAGCTAAGCCCAGTTCAAGGTGATTACCAATTAAAAGGTAAAATGGAATCAAGCCTTGGCTTGATGAAAAACTCTACTGAAGAACACACACGATTATTATCAGAATTACCAGAAGTTGCTCGCCAAGAAGCACGCAGCAGCAACCTACTGATCCTAACAAAAACTAACTCTGTTTCTCGCGTTCACCGTCCAGCTTACATTGATTACGTAGGTATTAAGCGTTTTGACGATGAAGGCAATGTAATTGGTGAAGACCGCTTTATTGGTTTGTTCTCATCAAGCTTTTACAATAACAGTGCTACTGATGTGCCTGTTTTAAAAAGTAAAATTAACCGCATTATGGAAATGTGTGATTTTGCTAAAGGTACACACGCTTACAAAGCTGTTTTAAATATTTTAGAAACCTACCCACGTGATGAGCTAGTTCAAGCGCGCGAAAGTGAGCTACTTGAAGTTGCTATGGGTGTTTTACAAGTACAAGAGCGCGATATGTGTCGCTTGTTTGTACGTAAAGATGCGTATGGTCGCTTTTTATCTTGCATGGTTTATGTTCCTCGCGAACGCTATAACACGGCTCTTCGTCGTGAAACGCAAGATATATTAGCTAATGCATTTAATTCTGACGATAAAGTCGAATTTACTACTTATTTCTCTGAGTCAACACTGGCGCGTACTCATTACACCGTTCGTGTGACCGACAACAAGATCGAATATAACGTGAAAGACATCGAAAACAATTTAGTAGAAGCTGCACGTACGTGGGAAGATAAACTTCAATCTGCACTTTTAGAGTCTGCGGGTGAAGCACGTGGTAACGATTTAAATCGTAAATACTGTAATGCGTTTGCACGCTCATACAAAGACGAAGTGCTTCCAAGTGCTGCGGTTGTTGATATCGAAAAGTTAGAACTACTTAGCGATGAAAACAAGCTAGAAATGCTGTTTTACCGTCCTCAAGAAGAAGCAAACAGTAATATTGTACGATTAAGCTTATTCCATAAAGATGAGCCAATTCACTTATCTGATGTTATGCCAATGCTTGAAAACTTTGGTCTGCGCGTTGTTGGTGAAACACCATATTCAGTTAAAACTAGCGATGGTCGTATTAACTGGATCATGGACTTCTCGATGCTTATTGACAGCAAAGGGATGGCAGACTTTGATAAAATTTCAGCACGTTTTCGCGCTGCATTAACAAATGTGTGGGGCAACCGCCTTGAAAACGATGGTTTTAACCGTTTAGTGTTAATGGGTGGCCTAACTGGCCGCGAAGCCTCTATTTTACGTGCTTACGCTAAGTATATGCGTCAAATTGGTGTAACGTTCTCACAAAGTTACATTGAAAGCACATTTGCAAATTATCCAAACATTGCAGCGCAAATTGTTAATTTATTTGCTAAAAAGTTCTCAGTTAAGAGCCCAGCAAGTGCTAAAACACTTGAAAAGTTAAGTACGCAAATCTACTTAGAACTTGAAAATGTAGCAAACCTTGATGATGACCGTATTATACGTTTATACGTAGATATGATTGTTGCGACGCTACGTACTAACTATTTCCAAAAAGATGATGCAGGTCAGTTTAAGTCTTATGTCTCGTTTAAAATACAGCCTAGCTTAATTCCTGATGTACCGCTTCCTCTTCCTGCGTTTGAGATTTTTGTATACTCTCCGCGCGTTGAAGGTGTGCATTTACGTTACGGTAAAGTAGCGCGTGGTGGTCTGCGTTGGTCTGACCGTCGTGAAGATTTCCGTACTGAAGTACTTGGCTTAGTTAAAGCGCAACAAGTTAAAAATACAGTAATTGTACCTGTTGGTTCTAAAGGTGGTTTTGTATGTAAACAATTACCTAGTGAGCGCGAAGCGTTTATAAAAGAAGGCCAAGAGTGTTACAAAATCTTTATCCGTGGTCTTCTAGATATTACAGATAACATAGAGCGCGGGGAAGTAGTCCCAGCTCGCGATGTTGTTCGCCACGATGAAGATGATGCTTACTTAGTGGTTGCAGCCGATAAAGGAACCGCTACTTTCTCTGATATCGCAAACGGCATAGCTAATGAATACAATTTCTGGCTAGGCGATGCATTCGCATCAGGTGGCTCCGTTGGTTACGATCATAAGAAAATGGGTATTACAGCTAAAGGCGCATGGGAGTCAGTTAAACGACATTTCCGTGAAATGGATATCGATTGTCAAACGACTGACTTTACAGTGGTAGCTATAGGCGATATGGCTGGTGATGTATTTGGTAATGGTATGTTGTTATCTAAGCATATTCGTTTACAAGTTGCCTTTAACCATATGCACATTTTTGTTGATCCTAACCCAGATGCTGCTACTTCTTACCCAGAGCGCGAACGTTTATTTAATATGCCGCGTTCATCTTGGGAAGATTATAATAAAGAGTTAATTTCTGCCGGTGGTGGTGTTTTCTCTCGTGCCGCTAAATCAATTACGCTTAGCCCAGAAATGAAAAAAATGTTGGGCACTAAAAAAGCAAGTATGACCCCAAACGAGTTAATGAAAGCTTCATTGATGATGGAGTTCGATTTACTGTGGAATGGCGGTATTGGTACATACATTAAAAACTCTAAAGAAACTGATGCAGATGTAGGGGATCGTGCAAACGATGCACTACGTATCAATGGTAGAGATTTAGGCGCTAAAATAATTGGTGAGGGCGGTAACTTAGGTGCAACTCAATTAGGTCGTGTTGAATTTGCAGCTAAGGGTGGTCGTGTTAATACTGACTTTATTGATAACGTAGGGGGCGTTGCCTGTTCAGATAACGAAGTTAACATTAAGATTTTACTTAATGGCTTGGTTGCTGAAGGTGACTTAACACGTAAACAACGTGATGAGCTACTTTACTCAATGACAGATGAAGTATCTGAATTAGTATTAAAAGACTGTTACCGTCAAACACATACTATTTCAATTACGCAGTCTAAAGGTACTTCAACGCTTAAAGAAAAGATTCGCTTTATTCATGCACTTGAAAAAGATGGCAAGTTAAACCGTGCTATTGAGTTCATTCCAAGTGATGAAGAATTGGCAGAACGTGCAGCCGCAGGTAAAGACTTAACTCGCCCTGAGCTTTCAGTGCTAGTGTCTTACGCAAAAATGGTATTAAAAGAGTCTTTAGTAAGTGATGAAATTACTGAAAACCCTTACTATCGTCAATTGCTTGTGAAGTCATTCCCACGTCCTCTACGTGAGAAGTTTAACGATGCGATGAACAACCATCCACTTCGTAAAGAAATTATTGCAACTAAACTTGCTAACAGTATCGTTAATGATATGGGTTTAAACTTCATGGTACGTATGCATGAAGAAACCGGTGCCAACGAAGCTGAAATTGCAATGTGTTACTCAATTGCTAGCGAAATATTTGAAATGCGCGATACATGGTCTTCTATCAGCGCACTGGATAATAAAATACCAGCAGCGGTACAAACTGAAATGCTTTACCAACTTCGTCGTACTGTTCGCCGTACTACGCGTTGGTTCTTACGTCATCGTAATAAGTCACAAACGATTGAACAAGGAATTGAATTCTTTGCGCCAACATTTAAAGATTTAAGCGATAATTTAAATACGTACATGATTGAAAAAGAAAATGACCGTATTGTAATTGAAGCTAATAAGTTAATTGATGCCGGCGTTCCTGCAGATATAGCTAAGCGTATTGTTTCGTTATCAAGCTTATTCTCTGTGATGGATTTAGCTGAAGTTGCTAATAATTCAGGTAAGAGTATTTCGATGGTATCGAATACTTACTTTAAACTAGGCGCAAGAATGGGTCTGCATTGGTTCTTAGAGCAAATAACTAAGCAACCAGTAGCAAATCATTGGCAAGCACTTGCTCGTTCATCTTACCGTGAAGAGCTTGATTGGCAGCAACGTACGTTATCTGAAGTGGTGCTAAATAGCTTTGAAGGTGACGAGAGCGATGTTGATAGTCAAATAGATGAGTGGATGGATAGTCAAGATTTATTACTTCAGCGTTGGAAACAAATGTTGGCTGAGTTTAAAACATCACAAAGCCACGACTTTGCTAAGTTCTCAGTTGCACTTCGTGAACTTATGTTATTAAGTCATAACTGTGATACATCAGGAAAATAATTTAGCTTTAATCAGTTATTTGTTTAGTAAATAAATAACTGATTGTTAAAATTGTTATACAATACCTCAGCCTTGTCTGAGGTATTTTTTTGTCTGAAATTTAAAAAGAGGATTATATTGATGTTTTATGATTTAGCTCGCCGTTTTATGTTTACCCGTGATGCGGAGTGGGCGCATGAGTTTGCACTTAATAATCTTCGTCGTTTTGCTAATACGCCTCTAAATATAGCTTGGTCACAAAGTGTTTCAGATAAACCCGTAAACTTTTTAGGTCTTGAATTTAAAAACCCAGTAGGGCTTGCCGCTGGCCTTGATAAAAATGCAGAATGTATTGATGCTTTTAGCCAAATGGGATTTGGTTTTATTGAAGTTGGAACGGTTACACCGCGTCCTCAAGTTGGTAATGATAAGCCACGTATTTTTAGACTTCCAGAGTCAAACGCAATTATTAACCGTATGGGCTTTAATAATAAAGGTGTTGATAATTTAGTCGAAAATGTAAAAGCAGCAAAGTACAGTGGCATACTCGGTATCAATATTGGTAAAAATAAAGATACACCTAATGAACAAGGTAAAGATGACTACATTCATTGTATGCGTAAAGTATTTGAGCATGCCTCATACATTACGGTAAATATTTCATCACCAAATACCCCAGGGCTTCGTGATTTACAATATGGTGCTGCACTTGATGATTTATTGCAAAGTCTTAAAAATGAACAGTTAGATTTAATTTCAAAGCATAATAAGCAAGTGCCTATGCTTGTAAAAATTGCACCGGATCTCGATCAAATACAAATAGAGCAAGTAAGTGAATCACTTTTAAATAATAAAATTGATGGTGTAATTGCCACAAACACAACGCTTGAGCGAGCCGCAGTTATGGGGCAGCAATATGCACAAGAGGCGGGCGGTTTATCAGGTCACCCTGTTAGAATGCGCTCTACAGAGGTAGTAAGTGAACTAAAACGCTTAACACAAGGTAAGCTACCAATCATCGGAGTCGGCGGTATTGATGATGCTACATCTGCAAAAGAAAAGTTAGATGCAGGCGCAAATTTAGTTCAGGTTTATACTGGGTTCATCTACAAAGGTCCACAATTGGTAAAGTCGATCGTTAACGGCTTATAAGGATCAGTTATCTAAGCTTTTGATCGTTAGCTAAATGTTCTAAGCAAACATTTTAAAAGTGGTCAAAAGCGGTTATACTCTGAGCAATAATTATTCAACATACCCAAGGAGGAGTAAATGTTACAAGCATCAAAGCAATGGCAGTGGATTACTTGTCCTGATAAAAATCGTTTGTTACTTGATTTAAATGACGACATGCAATTATGCACGCCTTATAAATTAAGACAGCTCACCGATTCTGTTTTTAAAAATCCACGTTTTAGTCTCGAAGATGCTGCATTTTACGAACAAGTTTATAATTATCTGGATGGATTTGAATTGTGGTCTGCGGCTCAAATTTGTCAAATATCATTAAATGCGACTGCTGTTAAGTATCACTTAAAACCCGTTTTAGCAAAAAGTTGGTTTTTTGAAGAATACACCGGGACAGAGCCAAGCGTAGAGGCAATAGTAAAATTAACATCTAAAGCGCAGTCAGGTGATTTTTTAATTGTAGAGCATTGTCCTGATGCATCTATTTGTTTGAATTTAAGTGAAACCTTTAAATTAGACGAAAACTTATCTTTAGCGCAATTTGAAGTAATCCGTATTTTGAATAATCGAGTACACCCCATCCTAAATCAGCAATATCAAAGTCAAACCGCCTAACCAAATTTAAGTCTTAAGCGTGTCTTTATGGCGTGTTTGTCGCCCAACCTATGTTATAATCCTGCGCAATTAGCTATTAAGGGTTATTACTTTGCAATTTATCGCACTTACTTCTATCGGAATCGAAAATTTATTGGTTGATGAACTAACAGAACTTGGCGCAACCGTGTCTAAGCAAACTGTTGGTTCTGTTCGTTTTGAGGCTGACTCATTACTTGCGCAAAAGGTTTGTTTATCAACTCGTTTTGCAACGCGTGTGCTTATGCTTATTGAAGAAAAAGAAGGCGTAGATGACAAAAATAGCCTGTATAATTTTGCGCGCTCGCAACCTTGGCAAGAATGGTTTGGACCTACGCAAACATTCGCTGTCGACTTCAACGGTACCAATGACTCATTAAAAAACACGCAATTTTCGGGTCTTGTAATCAAAGATGCGATTGTTGACTATTTTAATGATTTATATGAGCAACGTCCTAACGTTGATAAGCAAGATGCTAACGTGCGCGTAGTTGCACGATTAAATCGTTACGGCGTATCGATGTATATTGACTATTCAGGTCCTCGTTTGTCAGAACGTGGTTACCGCCAAGGCCAAGGTAAAGCGCCAATTAAAGAGCACTTAGCTGCTGCATTAATTAAGCGAAGTGGCTGGCTTGAAAATGTAAAACAGCCTTTATTCGATCCATGTTGTGGTGCGGGTACTATTTTGATAGAAGCTGCCGGTATGGCGCGAAACGAAGCGCCAGGACTATTCCGTGAAGGTTTTGCTTTTGAGCGTTTACCCAGTTTTAGAGCCGCTAAGTTTAAAGAGCTTAAAGAAGAGTTACTCGCTAATATTACTGATCCTAAATTATGGTTAATTGGCCACGATTACGATGAGCAAGTATTAAGTAAAGCAATTGATAATGCTAAACGTGCAGAGCTTGACGACGTGATTAAGTTTAAGCAAAGTGATGCAACTAAACTTACAGCTGTTGCAAAATTACCGGGTGTTGTAATTTCAAACTTACCTTATGGTGAGCGTATTGGCTCTATGGCTGAGCTTGTTGATTTACACCGTAATTTAGGCGTTGGCTTTAAAAAGCACTTCAATCACTGGAAACTTGCCTTATTGGGTATGGACGAGAGCTTATTTAAACTTTTAAAACTTGTGCGCCTTAAGCGTTATAAATTTAAAAATGGCCCGCTTGATGTAGAACTTAACTTATATCAATTAGATGATAAGCAAGTAAGTTTGACTACAGATGACAAAAAAGCACTCAATTTTGAAGGCTCAACGTCATTTGCAAATAGATTGAAAAAAAATAAGCAAGGCTTAAAAAACTGGCTTAAACAAAATAAAATAGATGCTTATCGCGTCTATGAAGCGGATATCCCTGAATACAATGTTGCTGTAGATATTTATGGCGACTCTGCTGTAATTTTTGAATATGCAGCGCCTAAAGAAATTGATGAAAAAACATCAGAAAAACGCCTGCAAGACGTAATAAGTTTAACGGCTCAACAGCTTGAGATTTCACCTGAAAACATTGCTGTAAAAGTACGTAAAAAGCAGAAGGGCGAAGATCAGTACACCGCTATGTCTAAACAAAACCGTACTATGGTTGTTGAAGAGTTTGGTGCTAAGTTCAAAGTTAATTTATTTGACTACTTAGACACAGGCTTGTTTTTAGACCATCGCTTAATGCGCCGTTATATTCAAGAAAATGCTAAAGATAAACGTTTCTTAAACCTTTTTGCATACACAGGTACAGCTTCTGTACATGCTGCTCTTGGTGGTGCTAAAGCCATTACTACAGTCGATTTATCAAAGACCTACTTAAAATGGGGCCAAGATAACTTTGATTTAAATGGTATTAGTAATACACGATACCGTTTTGAACAAGCTGATTGTTTAAAATGGTTAGAGCACGCGACAGCACAATATGATTTGATATTTTTAGATCCTCCAACGTTTTCAAACTCAAAACGTATGAAAGACGCGTTTGATGTACAGAGCGATCACATTAAATTATTAACGTGGGTTAAAAAGATTTTAAGCCCATCAGGTACCTTAATTTTCTCTAATAACAAACGTGGCTTTGTGATAGATGAAGTTGGTCTGATTGGTTTAGGTTTAAAAGCCATTAATATTTCAGATAAAACGTTATCACCAGACTTTAAACGTAATAAAAAAATCCATAATAGCTGGTTAATCACACATGGCTAAATGGGTTTTATACCACACTGATGGTTGCCACTTGTGCGAGCAAGCTGAGCAACTTATCACTGAGGTACTTAGTAATACGAGTGAGTTATTACTAATCGATATTATGACTGATGAGCAGCTTATAGCTGAGTATCAAATTACTATTCCTGTATTAAAAAGTGAAAAAGGCGAGCAATTATTTTGGCCTTTTACTTTACACACTGTGCGCGAATTTTTAGCACAAGCAGAATAAGAGCAAATAAGAACTATGGATTTAATTAGAATTTTAAAAGCACAACTTGCTTTTGGTACGCATGCTTTGCTTAACAAAGCAGATGCCGTTATAGAAAGTGGCGAAAGAGTGTGTGTTGTTGGTCGAAATGGCGCGGGTAAGTCAACTCTATTAAAAGTGCTTGATGGCGAAGTTGTATTAGATGATGGTGAAATAAATCAGCTAGGCGGGATTAGAATTTCTCGTTTAGAACAAGATCCACCAAAAGGCGCAAATGGCACAGTATTTGATTATGTTGCGCAAGGTATGCCTGAGATTGCAAACTTACTCATTGATTTTCATCATGTAAGTAATGAGTTGCAAACAGTGTGTACTGATAAGTTATTAAACAAGCTTGAACGTTTATCAAATCAATTAGAAGCGGCTGATGGCTGGCGCTTTGATAGCCGAATTCAATTAGTGCTAACACAATTAGAATTAACGCCAGAAGCTAAACTTGAGTCTCTTTCTGGTGGCTGGTTACGTAAAGTAGCACTTGCACGTGCACTTGTTAGTGAGCCTGATTTATTATTACTTGATGAGCCAACAAACCATTTAGACATGGCAAGCGTCATGTGGCTTGAGCAATTTTTAAAAGAGTTTAAGGGCGGAATCGTATTTATATCGCATGACCGTGCGTTTATTCGCGCTGTTGCTACGCGTATTTTAGATTTAGACCGTGGTAAGCTTATTTCGTACCCTGGTGATTACGCTACGTACTTAGAGCAAAAAGCCCATGATTTAAAAGTTGAAGAAAGCCAAAATGCATTGTTCGATAAGCGTTTAGCCGAAGAAGAAACATGGATCCGCCAAGGTGTTAAAGCGCGTAGAACGCGTAACGAAGGACGTGTTAGAGAGTTAAAACAGCTTCGTACAGAGCGTAAGCAACGTGTTGACCAAGTTGGTAAAACTGATTTCAATATTGAAACAGCAGATCGCTCTGGTAAGTTAGTATTTGAAGCTAAGAATCTTTGTCATGCATTTAAAGACAAAGTTATTGCTGATGATTTTTCTACACTGGTAATGCGCGGTGACAGAATCGGTCTAGTAGGCCCAAATGGTATTGGTAAAACAACACTATTAAAGCTAATGTTTGGTGATTTAGAACCAGATAGCGGCATAACTAAGCAAGGTGTTAATTTAGAATTTGCTTACTTTGACCAATATCGTGAAAAGCTTGATGAAGAAGCAACAGTTCAAGATAACGTTGCCGAAGGTAAACAAGAAGTGATGATGGGCGGACGCTCACGTCATGTTTTAGGTTATTTACAAGACTTTTTATTCCCGCCAGCACGTGCTCGAACCCCTGTTAAAGCACTCTCTGGTGGTGAAAAAAACAGATTACTATTAGCTAAATTGTTTTTAAAACCGTCTAATATCCTTGTTCTCGATGAGCCAACAAATGACTTAGACATTGAAACGTTAGAGTTACTAGAGGACATCATTAATCAATACCAAGGTACAGTGCTGATTGTAAGCCATGACCGTGAATTTATTGATAATACATGTTCAAGTGTATGGGCGTTTGAAGGTAACGGTAAAGTTACAGATATTGTAGGTGGCTATAGCGACTATGAGGCTTACGTTAACTATTTAGCTGAACAAGAAAAAAAAACGCAGCAGCAACCAGTAAAAAAAGTTGAAAAAGTAGTCGCTCCAGTTGCTAAACCTGCAGCTAAAACAAATAAACTCTCTTACAAATTAAAACTTGAATTAGAGCAACTACCGAATAAAATGGAAAAACTAGAAGCTGAAATTGAAGCTCAACAAGCTGTAGTTAGTGACTCAGACTTTTTTAAACAAGAGAGTGATGTAACAACTAAAGCATTGAACCATTTGGCACAACTTGAGTCTGACCTTGAAGCTGCGCTTGAGCGCTGGGAAGAACTTGAAGAATTACAGAATCAGTAGTAAGGACTAAAATGAAATATAAATTACTCGCTGCCAGTATTTTAGCGACATTAAGCACTTCAGCAACAAGTGCTACGTACCAGTTAAGTGAATTAGGGACTCTTGAAGACGCTAAATATTCTTATGTAACAGATGTAAGCGAAAGCGGGCATATTATTGGTTTCGCAAATGGTTTATACAATTTACCTATTGATATCAGC
>NZ_PJBK01000021.1:0-55045 GCF_002836155.1 Pseudoalteromonas sp. GutCa3
ACTCAAGGGATGCGAATAATACACCCTTTATTTTTTGAGTCAACACTTAGTTTTAAACTTTCTTTTGGAAGATTTAAAACCGAAGTTTTATTTAACTCTCTGAGTAGTTCGTGCCTCGCTATGCGTTGTCCGCTGCGCGTCGCCATATCCTGTCTCAGTGGGGTCGCATTATAGGGAGATTCGAGCGGGGGTCAATGTTTTATTTCAGCTTTTTGACAATTAAATGAATTTAGTATGAAAGCTATACAAATAAAGGGCTGCAGAGCTTTTTTTGCCTATTAAACAACCAACATATGAGCAGTTAAACTACGTGCATAGATAAAACTACAATATTAGGTGCGTTAGGCTAAGCCAACTACATTTTTTAGTTGGCGTTTAATAAAGTATTACGTATGCCGTTAATTAAAAACTATAATTAAAGCCTGCGTAATAGCGTCGTCCTGAATAGCTTGAATTAAGTAATCGTGCATCTGTATCATCACCTAAACGCGTTACCGATTCCGACTTAGTTAAATTAATAACAGCAGCTGTTAAGCTTAGCCCTTCATACAAATTAACCGATGCATTAACATCAACCTGTTCGTATGGATCTTGATATACATTTAACCCACTATTAATGCCTAATACTGTCTCCCCTCGTTTGTTATATGAAGCGCGCACATTAAAAGCGTCACCTTCATAATAAACAGAGGTGTTGTACTGATACTTTGCACTGCCTATTAATGCCGATTGACCAAACTCTTTACCATTTACGGTTACATCTGCTTTGTTAGTTTTGTTATAAGTGTAGTTTGCGTAAAAACCAAAACCATTATCAAACGCATGCTGAATAAATACTTCCGCGCCTTTAGATATTGCATCGGTACCATTACCTACAGTGCTATACGGAGCTATATTGATAATACCGGCATCTACTATATTATTTTTACCGGCAAAGTTTTGCTCTACATCAATTACCAGTGGCACAACAAAGTTATCTACTTTCTTATGAAAAAGTGCCAATCCAACCGCAGAACCCTTTGCATAATAATACTCAATAGATAAGTCAGCCTGCACCGATTCAAATGGCTTCAAGTTTTTATTACCACCACTGCCGCTAAAACCTGGCTGTTCATTAAATGCAGCTCTATCATTTGCCCATTCATCCGATACAAACGTAATACGCTGCTGCGCACCTAAATCGCTGTAATCAGGACGAGACATTACTTTTGCTATTGCCCCACGAATAACTAAATCGTCAGTTGCATCCCACGCTATATTAAAGCTTGGTAGTATTTGAGTGTCTTCGTTTCGTTGAGTGACTAATTGATAGTCTTCTACAAAGCGTGCGTCACCAGTTACTGGCTCGCCTGTTTCGTCATTTGTGTGATCTAATTGGTAGGTATATAAGTCAGTAGATGAAGTAAGTGTTTTTGTTTGCACAACACGCACGCCCAAATTACCTCTTACTTCACTAAACTCAAAATCGCCTTGAATATAAAAAGCAGATATTTTTTCTTCAATGTCGTAAACAAAGTTATCTTCAATACGTGTATAAGGTACATAGCTAGTAGTAACCATATCGCGATATTTATCCCAGTCGATACTTGGCATTTGGTTTATATCAAAACCCCCTACTATATTACTCTCACTAGTAAATACATTTTGAGCTAATGGCATTCCACCATTCCATTGGTGGCTGTCAAAACGCGTAATACCTTGCTCGCTTGCTTCGCCCGCAGCAATATCAAAATTAGGATCTAAAAAGAAGGTATTGCCAGTTTCACGATGAAGCGTGGAGTTACGATATTTGACACCGGTTCTAATTGTTTTTAAAAAGCCCCAATCAACATAAAGATCCACATCAGCTTGGTAATAATCTTCTTCTAACTCACTGCGTACAAAACTTGAGTTTGAAGAGCCCGCATCACGACCGCCTCCAATTCCACTTTGCAAGTTAGCTAGTGTATTAGGGTCAATATTAAGTGATACATTATTTTGGTTGAGTGACCAGCCTGCCATTTGAGCAGCATTTTGAATAGCAGTGGCGTTTTCGCCCGCGTTTGAACTTTTATATGCAGCTTCCCAGCTTTCTTCCGGCCCCCCTTCTGATTTTGTATTACCCACGACAAAACGCGCTTTAAAATTATCGCCTTCATAAGTTAAATTAAAATCAAAGGTATCAGAGGTGGATTCTTCACGTACATAACTGCCGCGCATCCACGGAAACTGCATATCACTTTCAATACCGCTTGCCATCGCATCGTATTGCATACCAGTAATAATAGTTCTCGACTCATCAAGATTTACATCAGTTAAAAAATCAGAATTTAAAGACCACTCAGGTATATCAATCACAGATTCAGTTCTGTCTTGGCCGAGTGTAAAGCCAAAGTAATTAAATCCTAGCTCTAAACGATTTGTTGGCCGCCATTGCGTACTAAATTGAATTCCTTCGCGCTCACGTTTTTCGTTAAGAACTGAACCTCGCACAACTTGTGGAAACCAAACACCATCGTAACTATTACCACCTGCATCATTAATAGTATCCCACCCATTATTGTTATCAACTGCGTTACCTTTTATATCTATAGGTTGTCCACCGCCAGTGTAGCGCCATACATTTGCATCAGTTCCGCCCGAAAGTGTCCTGTTTGTTCGTTCCTGATGGGTATAGCCAACTAATACACCAAAGTTTTCGTTGTCGTTTTTCCATGAATATAAACCCGTAAACTGCGGTTCGTACTCTTTTGTAACATCAGCGTAAGTACTCTCTACATTAAATACACCAGAGTTTGCATCCATACTCAAAGGCTTTCGGCTGTGCATTAATACAGTACCACCAACCCCTCCTTCATCTAAGCGTGCCTCTGGCGATTTATAAACCTCTACACTTTCAATCATCGAAGACGGTAACAAAGCATAATCAAACGAACGCGAAGGCTCCCCTGGAGAAGACGCAATAAAATTACCATTAAGCTGTGTAAAAGTTAGCGCCGACGACAAACCACGAATACTGACTGATGAACCTTCTCCACCGTCACGCTCAATTACCACACCAGGTACACGCTGAAGAGAGTCCGCAACGTTTTTATCAGGGAACTTCCCAATGTCTTCCGCTGTAATTGCATCAACCACAGAGCCAGACATACGTTTTACATCTAAGTTTTCGGCCATACTTGAACGGATACCACGTACTTCTATTACTTCCATATCTTTTGTGTGCTGCGAGTTTTTGTTTTCTTGCGCTGCAAAAGCATACGTAGAACCCAAAGCAGAAAAAATTGATACATAAAGTGACGACTTACAAAACGTTGGGAAAGGGTATATGCTTGCTAATATCATGTGAGAGGCTGTTCCATTTAAATCTGCTCATAAAACCTAAAGCGAGAAGTTAGTCCTTTTACGTAAATTATTCACGTAATGGCAAAAATTGTTCCCAATTCTACACAGCCAAACTTAACCGTTTGTTAACCAAGAATATTAAATTAAATAAACGTCTCTTTTAACTGTATTTATACCTATTAAATGAAAGTTAAAACCCAGCCCACACATCAAATCCGCTCTCAATTAACAAACTAAGAGCGGCTTTGTGGTATTTAATAGCTTAATGAAATAATTACAGTGCAAAAATCATCATAAAGTGTATACAAAAAAACGAAGGGGATAATTAGATGTGGTAGTCAGCAGTTTATACTTTAAAAAGCAAAACTGCCGGATGATATTTGAAAGAAGTAACAATTGCTAAATAGCGCTTGGTTAATCAAGCGTAGCAATAACCTCTGAAAGCTCGAGTAATGTCGGCTTTCCACCATAATAATTGGTATCTATATGATAGCTATTACCCACCCAGAAAGGTGCTTTAGTTGAGTTATGTCCATGTATTGAAAAGTCGACTCCATGACTTTTAACTACCTTATTTTGTTTAACTACTTCGCGATCCCACAATAAAGATTGCACAATCAACGATTTATCATCAGGATAATTTTCCCAATCCCACGATTGTGCAAATGTATGAGACAACCCAACTTTATAACCGCGATATTCAAGTACTATTGAAAGCGGTTTAGTTAGTAACTCATCGCACATAACATTGAGCTTTTCACTCGATACCGACTTGTGCCAATTGCCACCATTGTCAGTCCATAATTTAAAAGCCGCTTCATCATTACTTAATAATGATTCCAACATTAAATGCTCATGATTACCTAATATCATACATGCCCTAATGGCTTGTAAGTATGTAAATAAGTCATATGTTTTATCCCCGCGATCAACAAAGTCGCCTAGGCAAAACAAAGTATCTCTTTCAGGGTTAAAATTTACGTTATTAAGTGCGCTTTTTAAGGCAGGTAAATCACCATCAAGATCGCCAATTACAAATACTCGGCACTCATCATTAATAAATATTGCTTGTTTTGAAGATACAGCCTGAATAGCGTTAATACCTATATGCAAAATAGACTCCTATAGAATGCAATCTAAAACTTAGATTAATACTTGAGTTTATAAAGCCTTAAGATAACACAATATAATTGATAATTAATGAAGGTAATAAAATTTGATTGAAACTAAAAATGTATGACAGCGGACTTTAACTACAAGCTAAATAAGTAATGTAGATAGTTTTTAGCCAATAGTAAAAAGCGGCTTAGCAAAATACCTGAACAAGTTATAAGTTCGTTAGCAGCACAAACTTATCAGCCAGCTCATCTAAACTTTCACGCTTATTAGGATCGGGCTTTATACAGTCAATTGGACATACACTTACACAAGTAGGTTTATCATAATGCCCTACACACTCAGTACATTTACTAGCATCTATTTGGTATATCTTCGCGCCCATATAAATAGCCTCATTAGGGCACTCTGGGTCACACATATCGCAGTTAATGCATTTTTTATTTATGAGTAGAGCCACTTTTTAGCCTTTCTAATTAAAGTCCTATAAAACAAAAAATGAAAAAATAGAACATTTACTGCTTTATTTTAAATTATATGATTAACAGCGTTAAATTATGCATTTTATTGACTTTTTCTTTGTTGATCTTTATCAATAAAAACTTCTGGCTTCTCTAATGAAATTTTAAAGCGTCGCTGTTAATATTGCCTATATCCTAAACAATAAAGTAGTTCTGATGGCAGCTAATTATTCTCTCGATGATTTACGTTACTTTTGCACCATAGTAAAATTAGGTAGCTTTAAAAAAGCATCAATAAGCCTTGATATGTCACTATCAACTTTAAGCCGTAGAATACGTTTATTAGAGCAAGCTCTGCAATTAACGTTACTAAATCGAGATGCCCATCGAGTTACACTTACGCATACTGGCGAATTATATTACGATCGCTATCGTAAACTGTTTGATGAAGTAGAGTGTATAGAGCAAGCACTTTGTGATGAGAAAGACCAACCTAAAGGGAAAATTAGGATCTGCGCACCCATTTACATGGGTAAACATTTTTTAAGTGCTATTTTTTGTAATTTTTTACTGCAGTATCCAGATATTCAACTAGATTTACGCTTTTCAAATAACCTTATTGATATTGAAAAAGAAGGGATTGATATAGCGTTTAGAGTAAGAAATCCTGCCATTGATAATTGGGTTATTAGGGAGCTTAAGCTTACTCACAATATATTATGTACTCATTTAGACTATGATTATCAATCCATCACTCATCCTGAGCAATTAGAAGAGCAACCAAAAGTTACGTGCGTTGGGTTGGTACCGTGGCAATTAAAAAATCAGCAAACGAGTGAAGAGTACAGTTTTAATCCAAACAAACATGTTCGATTAGAAGTTGATGAAATTCAAATGATGAAACAAGCCGTTGAATCTGGTGTGGGTATTAGCTATATCCCTGATTATATAGCATTACCACTTATTGAAGCCGGAAAGCTTAAACGCATTCTTTCTGACTGGCAAAGTAAAGGGCAGCCATTTTCTATGCTTTATCGCGACAGAAAACAAATCCCTTATCGAGTGCGATTACTTATAGAGTATACACTGCAACACTTTACTAATGTGTAGCAGTGTAGGCTTTTCACAGCAAAGTAATTAAGCTAATTCATCTTTTAAAAACTAAGCCTTAGTACGATTACACCTAAAAATGCCGTTGTTAATCCTATAACTTCTTGGCGTGTAAAAGACTCTTTTAGAATGATGCGTGAGTACAGCAAAATAATTAAAATATTCATACCTGAAATCGCTGAAACTAGCCCTGTATTACCAATAGCAAAAGCCGATATTATAGCAACCATGCCAGCCACATTAGTTAAACCAATAAGTAACCCGCACGAAAATGTTTTACCGGCAGACCAATACGCTTGAGAAGAGCCTTGCTCTGCTAGCATTTTTTTACGCTTTACTAACCAACTAACGGCAAAAAGAAAGCTACCAAAACCAAACATAGACGTTAAAGTTGCAAACGTATCCGCCTCAAGAAGCGTTGATTGCTTCCCCATTAAATCATTAAATGCAAAGGACAGTGCCGCGAGTAATCCCCATTGCGCACCTTGTAAATTACTTAATGAGATATCGCTGGAATAGCGAATAATATAAAGACCGCCAAAAATAATAAAAAAGCCGATTAATTGAATAACAGTTAAGGTTTCTTGCCATAATAAAAAGGCAAATAAAAGCACAAATAAAGGCGTTAACCCCGACAGAATACTAATTAAAGACGCTTTCCCAACCGAAAACCCTTTGTGCAAAAACCCATTAGCCGCAAAAGATCCAAAACCTAAAGCGAGCCCAACCGTAATGTCAGCCCAGCCGTACCATGTGTGTTCAAATATTACAGTACCTAGCGCGCTAATTATGAACCCTACAAAAAAAACACCGAATAATAATAGATTACGATTAATCTTTTTTTGTGACGTCCATTGGTACATTATTCCTCGCGCACCAAAAAAAACAGTGGCAAGTAATGCAAAAATTATCCACATATAAATGAGACCCTTTATAATTTACTTTGATAAACCCGAATAAGAAGTGGTTATTTAACATTGTTGAATGCAATGACTATTACATAAAGGTTCAGCTGTAAAACACGTAGCCACTACAAAAGCGTTACCCGATACCTAGCTTCTACTCTATAAAATAAGTAGCTTAAGCTTCAAAAAATAAAATACTAGCCACACAATTACACATTAATAAACAACATCAGTATATTCAATCTATAAATATTATAAATAGGCATAAGTGGTACTATAGATCCCATAAATAGCACTTAACTATTTAGTCGCTTAGCTTCAATCACATAGTGAGCAACTAACACACAGAAATAACAACAATTTAGTGAAAAAAAACGAATTTATAAAAACATAAAAAACAGTTTTAAACTGTCATTTTATCGCCAATATATTTTTAACCTAAAACTCAATTGACTTTATTTTTAAACTCAATATGATTGATTTAAACAAAGAGGATAATATGTTTACTTTAATCACATACCTGCTAAAAACAAATACCACCTTCGGAATTTAAGCCGAGTGTAACCCTTACACTCGGCAGTTACACTGTACCTTTATATATTTAAATTCGATTTAGTTTTTGTGGGGATTAGTCCGTGCTTTCTTTTCTGTTCGAGCGTAAAAAACCTTTCCTGTCTAAAAATGACTTCACAGACGCAGCGGTACTATTACAACCGCTGAAGCTTGCGTATTTACTACAAGAAGTCGAGTATTCACAGCGGCCTTGGTCAAAATTCAATCCGCATGTACAAATTAATAGCACGGTGGTTATTAAAAATATAACCACCGGTTTTAAGCGCCGTATAACTTTAGTGCCTCCAAACCAACGAAGGCACTTTATTAATGACGTATCATTTCACTCTCCTCTTGGGGTCGCTCTTTTAGGGCATAAAATAAATCATATTATTGAATATAAAGAAGCTGGGGAATCCCACCTTTGGGAAATAATAGCCATTAATATTAAGGAGGAAATATAGAGTAAATTATTTCAATTTTTATTTATTAATTTTATATATTTAATTGGAGTTATTTGTAATGAGTAAAGAAAAACCTAAAAAACATGCAAGCAAAACATTAAAACAAAAACGTAAAGAGCGAAGAGATAAGCTAAAGCAACTTGAAAAATAATTAATATTATTTAAATAAAGTCGTAAACTCGGGGTTTTATAACCCCGAGTTTTTTGAAAAAACTATATTCAGCTGTAGCTAAACAGCTTGTTTAAATGGATTACGAGTATCTTGATGCTCATCAAGATTACGCATTAAAATAGCGTGCGCTAAGTTAATTGCTTCATTTAGCAGTATTTTTACAATGTGACCGGAGCCTTTAGCATCGCTAATACTTTCGCCCTTTTTGTTTTCCATATATTCAAGCTTAAAAGTAAAGTTACCTTGTGGTGTCATAAGCTCTAAAGAGTGGCCTGTACAAAATTTATTTTTAACGTCTATTTCAACTAATCCATTTTCGCAGCGCCCAAGTACTTCACCCACAAATTGCTGTTTAGTTGATACAGAATGACCGTACTCATAGTTTTGATAATCTTGATGAGCGTGGCGTTTTAAAAAGCCTTCGGTATAACCACGATGCGCTAAATTCTCAAGCGTTTTAAATAAGTTAGTATCAAATGGTTTACACGCAGCTGCGTCGTCTATTGCTTTGCGATAAACTTGTGCTGTGCGCGCTACATAATAAAATGACTTAGTACGCCCTTCTATTTTTAAACTATGTACCCCCATTTTTGTTAACTGCTCTACGTATTGCACTGCGCGTAAATCTTTTGAGTTCATAATATACGTGCCGTGTTCATCCTCAAACGCAGGCATATACTCACCAGGGCGACCTTGTTCCTCTAGCATAAATACATCGTTACTTGGCGCGCCTTCACCCAGAGTAGGAATCACCTGTTTGGGGTCAATTTTATGCACCATTTCGCCAGTTTCGTTCTCAACACCAGGCTTTACATCGTAATCCCAGCGACATGCATTAGTACATGTGCCTTGATTTGGATCGCGCTTGTTTATATAACCAGAGAGTAAACAACGCCCCGAATACGCCATACACAGTGCGCCATGTACAAACACTTCAAGTTGGGTGTCTGGGCAGAGTGTGCGTATTTCAGTTATTTCTTCGAGCGACAGCTCCCGCGATAAAATAACGCGTTCAATTCCCTGCTTTGCCCAAAATTGTACACTCGCGTAATTTACCGCATTTGCTTGTACCGATAAGTGAATTGGCATGGCAGGCCACTTTTCACGAACAAGCATAATCAAACCAGGGTCTGACATAATCAGCGCATCGGGCTGCATCGCAATAACAGGTTCTATATCACGTAAATACGATTTAACTTTGGCATTATGCGGCGCAATATTAGACACCACATAAAACTTTTTATTTTGCGCATGGGCTTCACTAATGCCGACTTGCAGAGTGTCTAGGTCAAACTCATTATTACGCACACGCAAACTATAACGAGGCTGCCCCGCATAAACCGCATCTGCGCCATAAGCAAACGCGTAGCGCATGTTTTTTAAACTGCCTGCGGGGCATAACAGTTCAGGTATAAAAGAAGTTAAAGAAGAAACAGTTGGCATGTGCGCTCCATACATCGAACCGAGTATAAGTCGGTTGCATGATTAATTAATTTACAAGCGCGGCATTATAAGAGGCTTTTTATTAACTATTTTGATCAAAGTCAATATTGTCCATTTTTTCAAGATAGAAAAAAGGATAGGTTGCCTACTGAACTAATCGTTAGACCTTCTTAAAAATACCTGCCGGTCTTTTCTAGTAATGGTTGATTTCAACTAATTTATTAGCCATACTTGCGCTTATTACCAACTGTAGACAACAGTATTCGGTAACTATAGGAGAGTTAAAATGTTAATTTCAAAACATAACCCTGAAGAAGAGAAGTGGACTTAAATCCCACATAGCGATTAAAAATAAGAGGCTTAGCCTCTTATTTTGCCTTAAACGGAGCAACTGTAGCTGATGGTCAGGCCTTTTTATATATTTTCATTTGCCCTAGCTTCCTTAATTCTACTAACATATATATTCACAATACCCGCTCCGATTATAGCTTCTATAATCGCCTCAATAGTTGCTATATTAGGCTTCACGCTTCAAAAACATATCTCAAGAGAGAAGAACTCTTTGGATTTTGAGGCATCTTATAAGCACAATAAAAAAATAGTCAAAGCTTTCCGTGCCACCAAGGAGCTGAGAACAGCAAAAAAGCTACCTATAAGCAAATACATTCAACTTTCAGACAATCTAGACTTATTACTAAACGAGTGGGAAAGTGTAGCAAATGGTATTTTAGCCAAAACTTTTGATGAAAAACTCTTATACCGAGCATACGGTTCAACCATCATAAACATGTATGACTCATTTCAACCTTACATAATATATTCGCAACAAGAAAATCCAAAATACTTTATTATGTTTACTAGATTGGCCATAAAATGGAAAGTTAGGAGGTTAAAAGAAAAGGCAATTCAATCAAACTTATTGCACTCAAGTTTAAAAGAACTACACACTGCAGCTACAAACTTGAACCTGACATTAAATAAAAACTATCCTTACAACCCCTGTAAGAAACAAGCCATAAAAGAGCTACAAAAAAGAGAACAAGAACTAATTAAAACAATTAAGACTTTGAATTAAAGTTCTAAATGCCCGCTTTAGGATTCTTAATTGGTGTCTTACAAAGCTTTATTTAAAACCGGCATATACCTACATCACAAAACGGCAACCAAACTGGTTTTTAATAAAATTAGGATTTTTCACTTAAAACGCGTATAATCCGCGCCCGTTAATATTCACACTTTTACTTAAAATTATTGGAGCATAAAGATGGCTTTAGAACGTACTTTTTCAATCGTAAAACCTGATGCAGTTGCTAAAAACCACATTGGCGCTATCTACAACCGTTTCGAATCTGCTGGCCTTAAAATCGTTGCAGCTAAAATGGTTCACCTTTCACAAGAGAAAGCTGAAGGTTTCTACGCTGAACATAGCGAACGTCCTTTCTTCGGTGCTTTAGTATCTTTCATGACATCTGGTCCAGTAATGGTTACAGTTCTTGAAGGCGAAAACGCTGTTCTTAAAAACCGTGAAATCATGGGTGCTACTAACCCTGCTGAAGCACTAGCTGGTACTTTACGTGCAGACTACGCTGATAGCATCGACGAAAATGCTGTTCACGGTTCTGACGCTGTTGAATCTGCTGCTCGCGAAATCGCGTACTTCTTCGCTGACGAAGAGCTTTGTTCACGTACTCGTTAATTCGAATTCGTTAACATATTGAAAAGGGCTTTCGGGCCCTTTTTTAGTCATTACGTAAAGTATTAATCAGAAACTCATGATGTTTTACTTAATGAATAAAGTGAGTGAATTGTGTACAATTCGTCCTCGTAAATTTTATCTCCACCGTCACCGATTGAGGTTGTTTCATGACCGAGCAAAAAAAGATTAACTTATTAGATTTAAACCGAGAAGCAATGCGCGAGCTATTTGCATCGTTCGGTGAAAAGCCGTTTCGTAGTGACCAGGTGATGAAATGGATTTATCATTTTGGCGTAGATAACTTCGACGATATGAGCAACGTAAACAAAAAGCTTAAAGAAAAACTTAAAGCTGAGTGCGAAATTGTAGCGCCAGAAATTACCGTTCGCCAACAAGCAAGCGACGGTACTATTAAGTACGCACTTATTCTGGAAGGCGGCCAAGAAGTAGAAGCCGTTTGGATCCCTGAAAAAGAGCGCGCTACGTTATGTGTATCATCACAAGTGGGTTGTGCTCTTGAGTGTACTTTTTGTTCTACTGCTCAACAAGGCTTTAACCGTAACTTAAAAGTATCTGAAATTATTGGTCAAGTTTGGCGTGTAGCTAAAGATATAGGCCTTGATGGCCATAGCGAAAAGCGCCCAGTAACTAACGTTGTAATGATGGGTATGGGCGAGCCTTTACTTAATCTTAAAAACGTAGTGCCAGCAATGGAACTAATGATGGATGATTGGGGCTTTGGTTTATCTAAGCGCCGCGTAACATTAAGTACTTCAGGCGTTGTACCTGCACTTGATTTACTAAAAGAGAAAATTGACGTAGCACTGGCTATTTCACTTCACGCACCCGATAACGCGCTGCGTGACATTTTAGTGCCAGTTAATAAAAAGTACCCTATTGAAGAGTTTTTAGCCTCATGTCGTCGTTATATCGATGGCTCAAAAGCAAATAAAGATGTAACGGTTGAATACGTTATGCTTAACGGTATTAACGACAGCACCGATCAGGCGCATGCATTAGTGCAAACGTTAAAAGGCACACCTTGTAAGGTAAACCTTATTCCGTTTAACCCATTCCCGGGTAATGAATACACGCGCTCAAGCAATAGCCGTATTGACCGTTTTTCAAAAGTATTACAAGCAGCAGGCGTTACCTGTATTGTTCGTCGTACTCGCGGTGACGATATTGACGCTGCTTGCGGACAGTTAGTAGGTGACGTAGTTGACCGTACTAAACGTTTAGCTAAAAAGAAAATGCGTGACGATAACGCAATTAGCGTTAATATCCACCAAGCATAATCTGTAGCCACCCTATGTGAATTAGTCATGTAGGGTGGTTAAGTTGTTTATTTTTAAATAAATGATGCAAGACTAAAGGTTTTAGGTAAGATAGGCGCCATGGACTAAAAATAAAGAGATAAGGTAATGCGATCTATACTTGCTATAACACTATCAACACTTGCCTTAAGTGGCTGTGTTAGCGAAAGTAGTTATAACGGCAGTAATAAGCCCGTCGTCGAAAATAAAATTAATAATACTGGCGCAGCACGAACACGAATTGCTTTAGCCTTACAGTATTTAAAAACGGGTAATAACTCTCAAGCCAAATACAATTTAGAACGTGCAGCTGCATTCGCTCCTGACCTACCTGAAGTACATTACTCTCTTGCTTATTACTATCAACAAGTAGGCGAAAACCCGCTAGCTGATAAAGCCTACCAAAAAGCACTCGAAATAAAGCCTGACGACCCTAATACCCTTAATAACTACGGTGTGTTTTTATGTGGCATTGATGAATACGATCGTGCAACTGATCAATTTTTAAAAGCCATTGAAGTACCAAGCTATATTCGCGTTGCCGAAAGTTACGAAAATTTAGCCTTGTGTGCTATTGAATTTGATGATTTTGAAAATGCAGAAAGTTACTTTCAACAGGCACTTAATCACAGCTCTCAGCGTACATCTACGTTAATTAGTTTAGCAGCGCTGTATTACGCAAAAAGTGACTTATACAAAGCCAGTGAACTTTTAAAACGCTACGAAAGCACAGGTCGAGTATCTTCTCGCGCATTAATGCTTAGCTACCTTGTAAAAAACAGAATGGGCAGAATAGAAGAGGCTGAAAAAATTTCCAGCACTATTTTACAAACTTACTCTAGCAGTAACGAAGCCTATGCATTAAAAGAGAAAAGAACACGTTTTAATGAGTTTGAAATACTGCGAGAAAAATACCGTAAAGCGCAGTTAAAAGAACTAAAAAATGACGAAAGCGGCGCGCACGTTAGTTCAAAACCAAAAATAAAAGTAATCAGAAAGAAACGTTCACCACAAGACGGTTCAACAAGCTTGGTAACAAACGACGAGCAAAAAACAGATAAAAAGATCGCAATAGCAAATAACCAAGATGTAAATCCAGTTATAGTAAGAGAAAAGCAAGCTAAGGCGGTACAAAACACGGTCAGTAAGCAAGCCGATGAAACAGCCGTAATAGCAAAACAAATAACAACTCAAAAAGAAGAAGTTCCTAAAGTCGTAGCGCCAAGCAACCCTACCGATACATCGGCTGTTATGCTTGCACTTACTACTGAGCACGACTCTGCAGATTCCGTAGTAGCTGCACCTAAAAAAGCTAAGCCCGTTTACGAACCTCAAAAAGAAGCTATAGCAGCAAAGCAACCAACTAAAGCTGATGACGAAGTTACAATAATTTCGTTTGGCGCACCTAAAACAGGCCAGTTTAATTCGCAGCAAACTAGTAACTATAGTAATTCAGTTCCTGCAGTTACCGCTCAAAAAAATAGTAGTGACGTGGTATTCTACGAAGCGACTAAAAATACAACTGTATTTGAAAATAGCAGCTATCAAAATGATGCAGATATTGAATTTAAAAGTTACGAAGCAGTACAAAAAACAGAGCTCCCAATGCTTAACCCTAAAGTATCGCCTTTACGCGTGCCATTTCACGTAATTGCTGTTGGCGAAAACCTATTTAGCATTTCGGTGCGATACAATGTTAAACTACAAAAGCTCCTGCAATGGAATGGTCTAAAAGAGTCGGATCGGGTAATGAATGGAAGTAAAATATACCTAAACGATCCAAATATTTATTACGAAATTAAAGCTGGTGATTCCCTTTACGATATAGCTACCCAGCGGCATGTATTAATTGATGAATTAATGCGATGGAATAAATTAAGTCCTGATATAGCACTAAAACCAGGGCACAAACTTTTACTAGTGGATCCAGACTCATACACATTATGAATGAAGAAAATACGCAAACACAGAGCGAACAGCCAACTGTAGGCCAGATATTAAAAAATCACAGAGAACAAGCGAACGTTAGCATAGCGACTATTGCTGCACCGTTAAAGCTGTCTGAACTTCAAATTAAACGCCTTGAAAATGATGAATTTACATTACTCGGCCCTATTACTTTTGTTAAAGGCTATATAAAAAACTATTGCCGTGAATTAAAAGTAGATAGCGCACCTATTTTAGCAATGATGCCAGCCCCACCAGAGCCGGCTAAACCCGCTAATATGCAGAGTTTTTCACGCCGTACAGAAAAAGAAGCAAACGACAGTCGTTTAATGTTTTTTAGCTATTTAATTTTAGCGATTGTTATTGGCTCATCTGCTTTATGGTTTTGGCAAAACGCGACACCTATTGAAGAGCAAACGAGTAACATAAACGTTGCCAACTCAAAAATGAGCGAGCGCCAAGCCGCTCAACCCAGTATTTCAGAGCAACAGCAACAAGCCGAAATTGACGATGAATCATTATTAGAATCACAAAGCACGTCTAGTGAAACATCAACAAGCCCAGAAATAGTTAAAGAAACGGCTCCTATTGCTTCTAACAGCGCAAGTCAAGAAGATGCTAGCAGTACAATTGTCATGAACTTTAATGGCGAAAGTTGGGTTGAAATTTACGACGGCGAAGGCGAAAAAATAGCATTCGGCGTTAAAAAAGCAGGCTACATTATGACCGTAAGCGGTACGCCTCCTTTTTCAGTTGTGCTTGGTAAGCATGACGCTGTAGACATTACTTTAAACGGTGAACCTGTAGATGTTTCTGCATTTCCTCAAAACCGTTTAGCCAAATTTACATTACCACTAGCAGAGTAGTCGCTATGTTTTCAGAATCTCCAATTAAACGCAGAAAATCCACCCGAATCAATGTAGGTAACGTCCCTATTGGTGATGGTGCCCCTATTGCAGTGCAATCAATGACCAACACCGACACCATGGATGTTGATGCAACTGTTGCACAAATACAGGCAATACAAGATGCAGGTGCCGACATAGTCCGTGTATCAGTACCAACAATGGATGCAGCCGAAGCGTTTAAAAGTATAAAAGAGCAAGTAACGATTCCGCTAGTTGCAGATATTCATTTTGATTATCGTATTGCCTTAAAAGTAGCAAAATACGGTGTAGATTGCCTGCGTATAAACCCGGGTAATATAGGTAGTGAAGAGCGTATTAGAGCCGTAGTAGACTCAGCACGCGAGCACAACATTCCTATTCGTATTGGTGTAAATGGCGGTTCACTAGAGCGCGACTTACAAGAAAAATACGGCGAACCAACACCAGAAGCCTTATTAGAATCAGCAATGCGCCATGTAGATATATTGCGCCGCCTTGATTTTGACCAATTTAAAATATCAGTAAAAGCGTCTGACGTATTTTTAGCTGTAGGTGCATATCGCTTACTCGCTAAAGAAATAGACCAACCACTGCATTTAGGTATTACCGAAGCGGGCGGCATGCGCTCAGGCTCTGTTAAATCTGCAGTAGGTTTAGGTATGCTTCTTGCCGAAGGTATTGGCGATACCCTGCGTGTATCACTTGCTGCCGACCCGGTACAAGAAATTAAAGTAGGCTTTGATATCTTAAATTCATTGCGCATTCGTTCGCGTGGAATTAACTTTATTGCCTGCCCTAGCTGCTCACGCCAAGAGTTTGATGTAGTAAGCACCATGAACCAACTTGAAGAGCGCTTAGAGGATATTATCGAACCTATGTCAGTTTCGGTAATTGGTTGCGTTGTAAATGGACCAGGTGAAGCGCTTGTGAGTGATATAGGGCTTGCCGGTGCAAATCGTCGTTCTGGTTTGTATATAAATGGCGAACGCCAAAAAGCGCGCATTGATAACAACAACATTGTTGACCAGCTTGAAGGTTATGTACGCGACTTTATAGAGAAAAAGCAGAACCAAACACCGATTGACATAAAAATAGTCGAATAAATACCGTTTAAGGTGGCAAACCCCGTGGTTTGCCGTTTACCTTTATAGCTAGTGGATACCCAAACGACCCCAAGATACAGAATTCAGCGTTTCACAGGCTCTTAATATCAAGGCGTTACTTTGCAAGAATGGCAATCCCTTTTAAAAAGTAACAACGATGAGAGTAAGTGTCTGTGAACCGCCCAACGGGTTGGTTTAAAAGCGATTTATACTGCGTTATTGATTTTAACAATAGAACCACTATTACTTTCAATCAATGCCTTGCCTAAATCGCTTTTAATTCCAACTGAAACTCGCATCATGGGGTCATTTGGGTATATAATGACGGGTCAATTTTTAGCATTCTTGTTGTGTAAGCATTTTTCATTACACAAAAAAACAGCATTTAGGATTTATCAGTGGCAAAACAAATTCAGGCAGTTCGCGGTATGAACGATTGTCTGCCGGGCGATACACAAGTTTGGCAGAAAGTAGAAAACATTTTACGCGAGACAGTAGCATCGTTCGGTTATCAAGAAATTCGTTTTCCTATTGTAGAATCAACCGACTTATTTAAACGCTCTATTGGTGAAGTTACCGATATAGTAGAAAAAGAAATGTACACCTTTGCCGATCGCAATGGCGACTTATTAACACTTCGCCCAGAAGGCACCGCAGTATGCGTACGTGCTGGCAACCAAAATGGCTTACTATATAATCAAGAACAACGCCTTTGGTACATGGGTCCAATGTTTCGTCACGAGCGTCCGCAAAAAGGTCGTTACCGTCAGTTTCACCAATTTGGTTTAGAAACATTTGGTATTGCTACAGCAGATATAGACGCAGAAGTTATTTTATTAACAGCGCAACTATGGGAAGCTTTTGGTATTACTGAGCACGTTCGTTTGGAGCTAAATTCTTTAGGGTCTAACGAAGCGCGTGCAGATTACCGTGATGCGTTAGTAGCCTACCTTGAGCAACACATTGATGTGCTTGATGAAGACTCAAAACGTCGTATGTATTCAAACCCATTACGCGTACTTGATAGCAAAAACCCAGACGTACAAGCAATTTTAACTGATGCGCCTAAATTGTCTGAAAATTTAGATGCTGAATCAAAAGAACATTTTGCAAATTTATGTGAACGTTTAGACGCTGCTGGCGTCTCATATACGGTTAATGAAAAGTTAGTACGTGGTTTAGACTACTACAACCGCACTGTATTTGAATGGGTAACCGACAGTTTAGGTGCACAAGGCACTGTATGTGCTGGCGGACGTTACGATGGCTTAGTTGAACAACTTGGCGGCAAAGCAACGCCAGCAGTTGGTTTTGCAATGGGTCTAGAGCGCTTAGTATTATTACTACAAGCACTTGAGTGTGTAGGTGACATTCGTCGTAATGCTGATGTATATTTAGCAGCAATGGGCGACAAAGCAAGCATTCAAGCTCCTGCAATTGCAGCGCAACTACGTAAAGACGTACCGGGTTTACGCGTTATGGTACATGCGGGCGGCGGCAACTTTAAAAAACAATTAAAACGTGCTGATAAAAGCGATGCACTTGTTGCAGTGATTATTGGTGAAGATGAATTAGAAAAAGGCGTTGTGACCATCAAGTATTTACGCGAGCGTAAAGAACAAGTCACATTAGAATTAGAACAAGCTAAAGCGCTATTAGCTGAGCTTATTAACGGCTAAGCGAACATTAGAGGTAAGAATGGATATTTATTCAACAGAAGAACAACAAGCAGAAGCCATTAAACGCTTTTTCCGTGAAAACGGCATTTCACTTGCGCTAGGTATACTTGTTGGCCTAGGTGGCTTATATGGCTGGAAAGCATATAACCAAAACCAAATTACTACCGCTGAAAAAGCATCAGATTCATATACAGCGCTTGTTGAAAGCGACGATGTATTATCTTCAGCTGATGCGTTTATTAGCGAAAATAAAGACACAAACTACGCAACACTTGCTGCATTCGTTGCTGCAAAAGACGCAGTAGAAGCGAAAAAACTAGACGTAGCAAGCGAAAAGCTAAGCTGGGTTGTGTCTAATACGCCAAATACAGAATTAAAAGCAATTGCGATTACACGTTTAGCACGTGTTCAAATTGCGCAAACTAAATATGACGATGCATTAACAACATTAAATGCACCATTACCTGAAGCGTTCAATGCAAACGTGGCCGAGCTTAAAGGCGACATTTACACTGAGCAAGGTAATAAAGATCAAGCACGTACTGCATACCAAGCAGCAATAGATGCGGGTGGATTAACAAGTAACCCACTATTACAAATTAAGTTAGATGACCTAGCAGTAACTAGCCCAGCGGCATAAGGTTTTAGGCATGAAAAAATTTACAACAGCAGCCCTTGCCCTATGTATGGCAACATTGATGGGTTGTTCATCAAGTGATGATGAAGATGAACTAGTACTTCCTGAAATTGTAAACCAATTTGAAACTGACGTTGTTTGGCAAGAATCTGTAGGTGATGGCGTAGAGCATTATTTTTCTCGTTTAACACCCGCAGTTTACAAAGATACTGTGTATGTTGCTAGCCGCGAAGGCCAAGTAGAAGCGCTTTCGCTTGATAATGGCGATACAAAATGGGAAACCGATGTACGCCAAGATTTATCGTTTTGGCCTTGGGCTGACAACGGTAATGCAAAATTATCAGGTGGTATTTTGCAAGCCTATGGTAAAATTTATATTGGTTCTGAACACGGCTTTATTATTGCTCTTGATCGCGAAACTGGTGAAGAAGTTTGGCGTAAAAACGTACCAGGCGAATCTCTGTCTAAACCAACAGCAGGCGATGGCTTAATATTTGTAAATTTAGGCTCTGGTAAATTGTTAGCACTTCACCCAGATACAGGCGAAGAGCGTTGGAGCTTTGAACAAGAAGTTCCACCACTAACATTACGCGGACAAAGCTCGCCAACCGTTGCTAACGGTGGTGTATTAGTAGGCCTTGAAACAGGCAAGCTAAGCGTATTAATTTCAGACAGTGGTTACTCAGCATGGAGCGCAGAAATTGCGGTTGCTAAAGGCGCATCAGAATTTGAACGCCTAGTTGACGTAGACACTCAACCACTTATTAGCGGTCCATACGCTTACGCTATAGCTTACAACGGCAACTTAGCCGCTGTAGATATTCGCTCTGGCAATGTTGTATGGAAACGCGAGTACAGCAGCTACCGCGAAATTGCGATGGATGCACAAACAATTTATTTAGTAGATAGCGATGGTGTTATTTACGCATTAGATAAAAATTCAGGTATTGAACGTTGGAGCCAACCCGCTCTACGCGGTTGGTACCTAACAGGCCCTGCAGTTGCAGGTAGCCACTTAGCTTTAGGCGACCAAGAAGGTAACCTACATTGGCTAAATAAAGAAACTGGCGAGCTAGTATCTCGTGAAGACTTTGACAGCTCGGGCTTTTTTGTTGAGCCAGTTGTTGCCGACGATAAGCTAATTTTATACACCCGTGATGGTGAAGTTAGTATGGTAAAAATACCAAACTAAGTTACTAATAGTCATATGGTTTTTTTAAGGCTTCGCACTGCGAAGCCTTTTGTTGTTTTTTAAAGAGGTAGTTTATGCTTCCCGTGATCGCTCTAGTTGGGCGACCCAATGTGGGCAAATCCACATTATTTAACCGTTTAACACGTACTCGTGATGCACTCGTAGCCGATTTTCCAGGTTTAACACGAGATAGAAAATATGGCCAAGCTAGTTACGATGGCTATGAATTTATCGTGGTAGACACGGGCGGTATTGATGGCTCAGAAGAAGGCATCGAAATCGAAATGGCAGATCAATCTCTGCTAGCTATTGAAGAAGCTGACATTGTTCTGTTTTTAGTAGATGCTCGTGTAGGTATGACCGTAGCTGACCAAGCAATTGCTAATCACTTGCGTAAACAAGATAAAAAGTGTTTTGTTGTTGCCAATAAAACCGATGGTATTGATGCAGATTCAAACTGTGCTGAATTTTACCAATTATCATTAGGTGAAATTCATCACATTGCTGCATCGCATGGCCGTGGTATTACGTTATTACTTGAGCAAACACTTCAGCCGCTTATTGCTGAATTAGCTGCACAAGACGAAGACGTAACAGGCGATGACGAAGAGCTTATTAATCTTTACGAAGAAGATGAAGACAGCGATACCGATCATCAGGCATTTGCAGACAAACCTGTAAAGCTTGCGATTATTGGTCGTCCTAACGTTGGTAAGTCAACGCTTACAAACCGTATACTGGGTGAAGATCGCGTAATTGTATACGACATGCCAGGTACAACACGTGACTCTATCTACATTCCGATGACTCGAAATGAAAAAGAGTATGTGTTAATTGACACCGCAGGTGTTCGTAAGCGTAAAAAAGTAAGCGACGTAGTTGAAAAGTTCTCTGTCATTAAAACGCTTCAAGCAATCGAAGATTGTAACGTTGTGTTATTGATTGTTGATGCTCGCGATGGTATTTCTGATCAAGATTTAAGCTTATTAGGCTTTGCTCTTAACTCAGGTCGTTCATTGGTAATTGCAGTGAACAAATGGGATGGCTTAGATGATTACGTTAAAGATCGTATTAAATCAGAGCTCGATCGCCGTTTAGGCTTTATAGACTTTGCGCGCTTACACTTTATATCTGCACTGCATGGTACAGGTGTTGGTCATTTATTCGAGTCTGTTGACGAAGCTTACGAGTCCGCTACTAAGCGTATAAGTACTGCAATGCTGCGTCGAATTATGGACATGGCTCAAGCCGATCACCAGCCGCCACTTGTTCGTGGTCGTCGTGTTAAGCTAAAATATGCGCATGCCGGTGGTTATAACCCACCACGTATTGTTATTCACGGTAACCAAGTTAAAGATTTACCAGATAGCTATAAACGCTACCTGATGAACTACTACCGTAAAGCGCTTAAAATTATGGGCACACCTATCAAAATCGAATTTAGAGAAGGTGAAAACCCATTTGCTGGTCGTGTTAATAAAGTAACACTGTCGCAAAAGCGTAAAATACGTGCATTTGCTAAAGAAAACCGTAATAAATAAACTTTTCAAGAGTTAGTTTATTACAATAAAAACGGCGTACTTTTTAGTACGCCGTTTTTGTTTTAATATGTTATTAAGAGTTACAAACCAAGTAAAGCTAAGCGCACTAAGTTCTCCACCGTGGCTTCATGTGCATTTTTATTTTTATTAGTTGGCGTAAACCTAGAAGTAGGTGATTTAATAGTTATAAAGCCATGATTGGTTGCCATTTCATGAGCTAATAGCTTTCGCTCTTTAGGTGTTAAATGGTTTTCGTGTATTTTTGCCAGCTCGCCGCTATCAAGCCATATTCCTGCACAGCCTGGGCATTCATCTATTTCGACGGCCTTTACTGGCGAAAAATACCTGCGCATCATTACAATTTTTTTGCACTTTGGGCAATTAATTCGTAGCGATACATCGTATTCACTCTCGCTATGTTCACTCAAATGCTTTAGCAACACCTGACCATGCTTTAGCTCTGGCGAGCTAAATTTAAAAATTTGGCTGTTATCAAAAAATACGCCGCCTTGCACTGAAGTGTAAACAGTAATACCGCCAATTAATAACGGCTCAAGAGAGGCATTTGTACGTGGGCAAAACATTCTAAAAATCCTTTTTATTTTAATACCTAGCTTACACTACTTTACTCAAGCGCTTTATGAATAAGCCCAACAAGCGGCGTTGGTAATGTAATATTACCTGTAAGTACAAACTCATGGGCTTCATCTGACATTTTTTGCCATGTGCGGCGAATAATACCAATCCATTTTTCTTCATTGTAATCTGGTTTTGCACTGGCAAACCCAAGCATGTAGTGTTCAATAAACACCAAACTTGCTACATCTTCAACTAATTGGCTATCTGGATTGCGCTTAATATCTTTTTTAGCAACAGCGTTATAAACACGGTTTTGGTCAGTATCGTTAAACCCAGCTTGTTTCATTAATTCAACGGCTAGTGACGCATGAAAAATATAAAGTGCGCTACGCCATTGATGATAACCCTGCTTGTTCATTTCAAAGTCGCTACGTGGCGATTTCCAACGCTGAATATGCTGTGCACGCACTGCAATTTGCATGAGTGCATCGGCATCAGGTTTAAAGCGAGTTAGCATTTCGCTCATACGCTGTGAGTATAAATACTCTTTAGGAAAACTTTCTCCATTGTGCTGCTCAGTATTAGGGTCTTGGTTATTAGCTTCATCAATCAGCGTTATTACTTTATTAAACATGACGGTCATTTATTGTAATTAGTTTTAATCATTCTAAACGCTGATAAAACAATAAACTAGTGGCCCACTCACTTCAGCGGTGAAATTTGTTCAATCAAAAAGTAAAACCAATAGATACAGGTATAAAATTAAGCGCATTAATAAAGTTAACTTGTTATTATCTTAGAAACAAAAATGACACATGTGCGTAAACTAATAAAAATTAACGCGCTAAAAATGAGAATAATATGTTTAAAAAAACAATTTTAGCTATTTGCTTAGCTATAGCATCACTGCCGAGCGCAGCCGATAGCAATGCAGATTTAAAAACCATTATTGATAACCACTGGCAAAACGCCAAAGCTGAAAAAATATTTTTTCGTACCGACCCAGACGGCTGGAAGCCAAACGGTACATTGCCAAATTGGAGCGAGCAAGCCATTGCAAAGCGCCAAGCTTATAACAACAGCGTGCTAAAAAGCTTAGCCAGCATTGACCCAAAAACGCTCAACAACGAGCAGCTAATGAACTACCGCTTATTTAAATACGAGCGAGAAACAGAGCAGCAAAGCTACCTTTTTCAAGATAAGTATTTTCAGGTTAATTTTTTAAGTGGCTGGCATACTTATTTTGCCGAAGCCCCCGCTAACATGGCATTTTTAACACCCGACGATTACAACGCATTTTTAATCAGCCTTGCCGACTACCCTCGCTTTAATCAGCAAAATATTGATTTAATGAAAGAAGGTGTAAAAACAGGCTTTACTCATTACTGCAAAACATTTGAAAATTACAGCCAGAGCATTAACGCTCATATTGTTAAGCAACCTGAAAACAGTGCCCTTTACGAGCCCTTTACACGTATACCAAACACGTTTACAACAGAGCAAAAAGCCACATACCAAAACAAAGCTAAGGCCTTAATCAGCTCAAAAGTAGTTCCTGCTTATCAACATTTTTACGACTTTTTTGAAAACGATTACATGCCTAACTGTAGAGCGCAGCCGGGTATTGCAAGCGTTAAAGGCGGGCTTGATTACTACAAATACACAGTTAATTACTACACCACAACCAATGCCACACCAAAGCAAATACACGAACTAGGCCTTAAAGAAGTCGCGCGTATTAAAGCGCAAATGCAAAGTATTATTGATGAAGTAGGTTTTGATGGCACATACAGCGATTTTTTAGAATTTTTAGCGACCGATGAGCAATTTTACGCAACAGACGCGCAAGACTTGCTTGAAAAAACCGCTTTTATTACGCAAAAAATGTATGGCAAGTTACCCACCTACTTTGGCCATTTACCGCGTAACACCTTTACTATAAAAGGCTCAGCGAGTCGCGGCGCGTTTTATATGCCACCTGCTGATAACCGCTCTCCTGGCACTTACTTTTTAGCCTCAACACCTAAACTACAGCCTTTATATAATTTAGAAGCACTTAGCCTTCACGAGGCAATACCAGGGCATCATTTACAAAACGCGATTGCGATGGAATTAGACGTACCCCAGTTTAGACGCACACTTAGCCACTCAGCATTTGGCGAAGGTTGGGCACTTTACACTGAACGTTTAGGTAAAGAAGCCGGCTTTTATCAAAACCCCTACAGCGACTTTGGCCGTTTAGGTTACGAAATGTGGCGTGCAGTTAGACTTGTTGTTGATACCGGTATTCATGCCTTTGGCTGGAGCCGCCAAAAGGCTATTGACTACTTGGCAGATCACACTGCTTTGCCACAAAGTGCGGTGGAGGATCAAATAGATCGTTATATATCATGGCCAGGCCAAGCGCTCTCTTACAAAATGGGCGAAATAAAAATACGCCAACTGCGTGCAAAAGCCGAAAAAGAACTCGGGGCTAAGTTTGATATACGCAGCTTTCACGACACCGTAATCGGCCAAGGATCACTCCCTATGGAAGTGCTAGAAGACGTAATAAACGATTGGATAGCAAAACAAAAATCGGCTATTTAACATTCAAGGAGGCGGTATTATTTGCCGCCTCTTTCTAAATGGACTTTTTAATGAAACACCTACTTATTTTTATATCACTCATTTTATTTAGCAGCCAAGCAAATGCTTTTTGTTTAGACGCATCAAACTACATAGAGGGCGTAAAATATGGCGTTTGTGGGGAGCAAACAGATTCAATTTCCCTTACGCCTTATTTTATTATATGGATGCTTTTAAATGTGTTATTTGGGCAGACCCTTAATAAACCAAATGTACACGTAGGTTTTAAATATTTACTTTTTCTCTGTGCATTCCCACTCAGCCCGTTAGTTCTTTTAATGAATTTAGCTGGAATGATGGTATCTCGGCTTTATAAAAAACACTTAAATACGACAGAAAAGAAAACCCAACCTAACCCTGATTATGCAAAATCCGTCATTAAAAAAACTAGAGTGAATCAGCTAATAATTGGCGAGTACACTTTTGACGGTATACAGCAGTCTTTAATTAAAGAGGATGCCCACTACACATTAGAGCCCAAATGCATACAAGTACTTAGCTATTTAATAGAGCAACAACCAAGAATTGTTAGCCTTGAAGAGTTACATAATAACGTATGGGAAAATCAAATTGTAACCGACACTGCAGTAAGGCGAGTTATTAGCAAACTGCGTGTGGCCCTTGGCGATAACGACACAAAAAACCCCAAATATATAAAATCTATAATGAAGCGCGGATACCAACTAATTGCTGAAGTAAAAACACAAGCAACTGATTAGTAAGTATTTATAAAAGTTATAACTATACTTATGTCATGGTTATAACTTTGTAATAACTAACTATCAGCTTTATTATCGTTATTTTTTACCTGACGTTTTAATTTATTACTGCGGTGTACATCACCCATTTCAAATTAAACAATTAAGGAAAAAAATATGAAACACTTATTACCTCTATTACTAGTATTAATCATAACAGTAATTACATTAAGCCTTATCAACAGCAACGAGTGTATAGAAATAGGAAACGCAGCAACTGTCAATATATCATTTGGCACATGTGATTTAGCTAACTCTCAATCAAACATATCACCACTTTTAGCTTTCTTTTGGTTAGCCATGAGCATTTGCTTTGCAATAACATTACCTAAATCAACTATTGCTAATAAGTACAAAATTGCCTTATTTATACTTGGTTTACCACTAACTGTTTTTGTTTATTTAATTGCCTATATATCTAAAAATATACGCCAAGCAACTCAATCTTTTAAGTAAGCCTATATGAGCAAGTAGTACTTGCTCATCCTTTCTTAATTAAATACAAGCGAAAATTAATCCTCACCCGCTTTTGCTTCGTACCACTTTAGAGTTTTAAAACCTGAGCAAACCTATGAGCAAACGTATTTTATATTGGCTACAAAACGATTTACGAATAGACGACAACCCTATTTTAAGCGAACTTGCTACTGGGCAATGTGCGCTCGATATTGTATTTGTAATAAACCCACACTGGTTTAAAAATAATAACTACCAACAAAAGCCATATGGTGTGCATAAACAACAGTTTTTAATGCAAAGCTTGTATGAGCTGCAACAAGAGCTTATTGAGCGCGGGCAAACACTGCACGTACTTGAGGGCGAACCTGTTAGTGTTTTAAAGCAGCGCATAGCTAAGCAACACATTGACGAAGTGGTGTGCAGTGAACTCGTTGGAACCTATGAGCAGCGCCAACTCGCGCGACTAAAAGCACATTGCCCACATGTCATATTTAAAACAACTCAACAAGACACCTTATTTCAACAAAGCGACCTCCCTTTTGATTTAGACGAGCTGCCTAAAAGCTTTACCCCATTTAGAAAAATGGTAGAGGCGATAAACATACCTATAACAACCTCAACTCTGCCTAAAGGTTTACTCCCTCAGCCTATAACATTATGTGCTGCAAACCCAATTGAGCTTAATGAGCATACTAATTATAACAACGCAGTAATGAATGGCGGGCTTAAAAGTGCGCAAACACATTTAAAGCAATACTTTTCAGACTTGCTACCAAGTACTTATAAAATAACTCGAAACGAGCTTGATGGCTTTAATAACACCACAAAATTTAGTACCTGGCTTGCTTTTGGCTGTGTAAGTGCGCGGCAAGTTTATAAAGCCGTTGAGGCGTACGAACATAATCAAATAACAAACGAGTCAACCTACTGGATTAAGTTTGAATTACTATGGCGAGAATATTTTAAATGGCATGCACTTAAGGCAGGTAAAAGCCTGTTTAGCTTTAAAGGCCAAAAGCAAACAAAACCCCTTACTACATTTATGCCAAACCGCTTTGCTGCCTGGTGTAATGGCTCAACACCCTACCCATTAGTCAATGCCATTATGAACGAGCTTAATGCGACCGGTTATATATCAAATAGAGCAAGGCAAATTGCCGCAAGCTGCTTAGTTAACGAACTTGGTCTTGATTGGCGCTATGGCGCGGCTTATTTTGAACAACAACTTATTGATTACGATGTAGCCGCTAATTGGGGTAATTGGCAATATATAGCAGGTGTAGGCGTAGATCCGCGTGGTGGTAGGCACTTCAATATTGAAAAACAAACGTTACAGTTTGACCCGCACGCTTTTTACACTAATAAATGGCAAGGCAATGAAAACACCAGCAAACAGCTGGATACTTTAAACGAAGTTGATTGGCCGATTTAAGCCGCCAATCAACTTTTACCAAGTAACGTTTAAAACAGCTCAGCAATACCTATATTAATAGCGTAACCACCCAATGTTAAAAACAAAAACAAGCACAGCGCCAGTAACAGCGGTTTAATACCCGCTTGGCGAATTGCCCCAACATGTGTGCGTAAACCCAAAGCCACCATCGCAATGGTTAGTAATATATTATCAAACCAAACAACTGCGCTTGTAGCCACTTGAGGAATAATAGAGAGTGAATGTACACCACTTGCCACAATAAATAACACTGCAAACCAAGGGATGCTAATACCTGATTTATTACCCTCATTACTTATAGTATTACCTGCCTTTGCTCTTTTTTTACTTTGACAAAACGACAAAGCGACTAAAAATGGCGCAAGCATCATCACACGTAGCATTTTTTCTATAACGGCGGTATCAGCAGCATTGGCGCTTACGGCTGTACCCGCTGCAACAACTTGCGCTACCTCGTGAATAGTTGAACCAACAAAAATACCATATGCGTGCTCACTCAGCCCCATATACTCAAACATGATTGGGTAGGCAAACATACTCAACGTACCAAATACCACCACCGTTGCTACCGCTACCGATACTTTATGTGCCTGCGCTTTTATTACAGGTTCGGTTGCCATTACAGCTGCTGCGCCACAAATAGAGCTACCTGCACCAATTAATATTACTGTTTGCTCATCAAGTTTAAATACACGTTTACCAAGCTGCATTGCTAATATAAACGTACCGCTGAGCATAACAATGTCGGTTAGTAAGCCACTCCAGCCAACGCCTGCTACCTGTGTAAAGGTAATTCTAAAACCAAATAAAATAATACCCGCTTTGAGTAAAATACTTTTAGCGTAATCAACACCCACATCGGTATGAGTCGCAATACGCGAAAACACACTGTTACCTACAATAATGCCTAGCACAATACCAATAGTTAAGGAGCTAAACTGGGCACTTTGCATTACCGGCAACTTACTCATGGCAACAGCAACACCCGCTAAAACAATAACCAATAGCATTCCTAGCCACCAACGCGAGTTGGTATACTGCTTAGTATTAATACTAAAAAGCTGTGGCATATCTTTAATTGCACTAAGCATAGTCATCCCTTAATAAAGTCATCGTGATTAGTTGACTTCATTTTAAGAAAGCGCAAAATATAACTCCAATACATTAAAATCATGATTCGATAACTTAAGGTTATGTGATTTGAGAGGCACAATGAACTTGCATGCACTTCGGGTGTTTTATACGGTTGCTAAATTAGGCAGTTTTTCAGCAGCAGCTGAGGCGCTTTTTATAAGCCAACCAGCTGTGTCTAAAGCTTTAAAAGAGCTTGAGTATCAGCTAAATATACAACTTATAGAGCGTGCATCTAAAGGCAAAAAACTTACCTTAAGCGAGGGCGGCCAAGCCTTGTATGATCATGCTCGTAGTATTTTTGCTATTGAAAAGGCAGCCATTGAAGATATTAAATCACGTACAGGGCTTAAGCGCGGCACACTCGTTATAGGCACCAGTACAACCATTGCCAGCTATTGGCTACCGCCCTATTTAGCCAATTTTTGCGCGCAGTACCCCCATATAAAAGTAGAAGTACAAGTTGCCAATACCGCGCAAATTGAGCACGCCCTACTAGAATGCACTATCGATTTAGCACTGGTTGAAGGCACACCAACCGAGCCACATATTATAAGTAAGCACTGGCAAAACGATTTAATGAGTATCGTTATACCCAGTAACTTTAAGCCCACGAAAGACTTAAAACCATGGTTAAACAAACAGTTTTGGCTACTGCGCGAACCAGGCTCGGGCACTTTAGAGGTCTCGGTTAAATTACTACAGCAACATGGCATTACAGCAAAAAACAGTATGCAACTCGGGAGTAACGAAGCAATAGCAAGGGCCGTCACTCAAGGCATGGGCGTTGCTTTATTACCCAATGTAGTCACTGAGGATTTAGTACAGCTAGGTAAATTAACACGGCTAGAACAGCCAAATAACGTCGAGTTATCAAGACCATTATACCAATTACACTATAAAGACAGACCCTCTTCACATGCCGCACAAGCATTCGAAAAAAGCCTATTTAGTGAATAATGTTTGATCTGAGCTGTAAGTCGAGTAAGAAAACGGTTGTGTAACATTAATCACTTGTTGTGGTGTTACCTTAATTTATTATATATAAGCCAACTAGTTAAACCCATTGAAAGTACTAATAAATGAAGAACCAATGTTGCACGATTAAATTCACTAAAAAGACTAAGTAAAAAAACTGGAAGTATACTTAAGATTAAAACTACAGGTAATTTAAATAAATTTAACTTTTGGAGTAATAAGCTAATAGGTAATCCGTAAATGAACATTAAAGGATAGAAATAAAATAAACTTCCCATCCCTATTGATACACCAAAACCAACACCTGAAATTAATGAACTAAGAGAAGTATAATTTTCTATACCCGCATAAAAATAACAAAAACCAAGGACTGGTAATACAATTAAAGGACTAATAATCGCAGCAATCAAATTTTTACGTAGATCCTTAGACATATTAAGAAACACCATAACGAGCTTGTAGATTAATTAGTTTGTTATTTGTTTTAATTGATATGCAAACCATAGCTGAATTCCTATTTTGGCTCAGCCAAAGGGGGAAATTTTTGGCTTCACACATTAAAGTATCAGGAGACTACTCATAGCAGCCCAACAGCTAACTTATAAACCTATTTGCTAAATCGTTAACCCCAAATACGAACAAGCTCTATTTACAAACCCTGAGTTAAATCTTGCGCTAACGTACCCGTTGGCTTTTCAATTACGCGAACTAACTCTTTGCCATTTTGTTTAACAATAAACGTAGGTGTGTATTGTAAGTCGTGAGCCTGTGCAATGCCTGCATCGTCTTGCTTGTTGTAACCTACGGCCACATATTCAATGCTTGCAAGTTGTACTTTCGATGCATCAAGTAACTTAATGAGCTTTGGCACTTCGCGCTCACTGTCGTGGCACCACGTTCCAAATAATACAATTAGCTCTTTGCCTTCTAGCTTTTGCATTAGGGCAATGTCTTGTGCTGTTGGCGTAAACGCTTTGTATTGTTCGTTAAACTTGTCGTAGTCGCTTAGCAGTACATCAGTGGAAATTCCGCCCGAAAAAGGTGCATCAGCAGCGCAGCTTACAAGCGGCATGCTTAAAGCGCACAGTAAAATTAATTGTTTAAACATAAGGTTGCTCTTAATTTAGGTATTAATTTAGGTATTAAACGACTATACCCAATATTGAGTGTGGAGTGAACAACTCAAGACCGTTACTTTTTATCCATAAAAAAGTTAACTTGCGATAAGTTAGTTAAATATTCTCGCCTTACGTCTTTATTCTCAGCTAGCTTATCTAAGTCACCAATTAAGGTAACTAACTTATTATGAGAATGGCTGCTTGTTTTTTTAAACTCATCTTGTTTTTCGTCGCTCTCAACACGCTCTTTTTTATTCATGTTGTAGCTGTTTTCGTTTTCTTCAAGCCAAATATCGTCAATTAAGCGAATGTCGCTTTTACTAACTGTTTGCTCTTGCATCGCCATTTGCAGCTCGTATTGATTAGTTTGCGGATTAAACTCAAACATTTTTGTATCAACATCAACCTCGTGAGACTGATCAAGCCCCACAAGCTCTTTATTTTTAACGGCGGTGTTTACGTTATAACTCTCTTCTTTGTCGTAATAATCAGGGCGACTGTATTGATAATCAAAGTGGCTGCTTACATTTTTACTTTGCGTTACACCGCTAAGCTCCCCTAATTGGGCTTGTTCAGTCGCTTGGCTTAGCTCAATTGTACTTTTAGGTTGATAGTCGCCGTTATCAAGCGCATAAGAAAATGTTGCATCAAAATCAGCGAGCTTAGAAATACCCGCTCCTAATGTATTTGGCGCTTTATTACCAAGCCCTTGGTAACGGGCATCGTTTGTAATCATGTTATCAACCAAATCGGCAACCATGGCGCGCCCGTCATTAAAGTGCTGATCTGCAAGTGACTCCAAATTGCTATAACGCTCAGCAGCCGCCGACATACTCGTAAAAGCACCTTTAAACAATGCAAAACCTTGCTGCATTGCCTCATCGCCTTTGCGCCCAAATGCCGACTCTTTATCGTCCTGGGTGCTGTTTACTCGGCTATCTTCTAGGCTTTGATCTAGCGACGCTAAATATTGCTGCATTTGCTGCGTGTCTTTAGCGCCAATGGTTGACATATCGAGTGCAAAATCAATGTCGTTTTGCCCACCTACTGCTTTAAACACAAGTGCTTGCTGGTTTGATGCTTCATCAATGGAGTAACTTAAATCAAGCGTATTCTCTGCAGTATCAAGCGCATCATTTTGCGTTGTTGAAAACGACACATTAAAACCGGCTAACTGTTCACTATTAAAGCCCGCTAAAAAATCTAAGCTCATGTCTGTTTGATTTGGGACTATAAGAGGATTAAATGAATTTTCACTCACTTTAAAAAATTCATCGGCCATTTCACCAACACCCGCCATAACCTGCGTTAAAGCGCCATGTTCAGCCTCTGATAAATTGCCATTAACTTCGTAACTTATGCCAAAGCCATCTATCGCTTCACCTGTTTCTTCGTCATAACCTTGCGATGAGTTAAAGGTAATGTTTATAACATCACCTTCTTTAGTTTTTACCGAGAGCTCAAACAGGTAGTTATCGTCATCCTCGTATTTTGCGCGATTAAGGCTTTCCATATAAGGATTAAGCGAGCGCTCTACACGTTGCTGGCTTGAGGCTAAAAACGTTTTTTGCTCATGCCCAAGCTGACCTAAACTCGATAAAATATCGCTGGTATTAGCATAAGCACCCTGAATATTTTTAACTGATGTATTTAATCGCTCAATTAATTGGGTGCTGTTTTCGTTTTTTAATAACCCCTCATGCTGAGAGCTTATTACGGTGCGCAGGGCGAGTTCTTCATCGGAGAGTTTATAGTTAAGCGTGCTCGGCGTGCTTGAAATTGTAAATAACGAGGTAAGTTGCTGCTGTAACACGTCCCCTGCTTTTTGATTACTGGCTAGTGCTTCATCAATAGTTTCGTTATTTAGCTGGCTTAATAACTCATCGGATATTTTGGGGGCGTTAGTTTGTAAATCATTAATAGCTTGAAGGTCGCCACTACTGTGCAGTGAAGGTGTCGCAGATGTTTGGTTGGCGTTATTAACTGATTGGGCAATCATAGTGCTTAGATTAGCCTGACTGCCAAATATATTATTAACCATGATTATCCTTAATCGCTAAACCCTATTAAGTAATGTATCGGGCGCTTAGTTAAAAGCTTTAGCTTAAGGAGGTTTTTTTACCTATTATTTATACAAATAATCGGCCTTACTCTTAAGGGCTATTTTATTTGCTTACTACCTTCACCTGTTTCTTTTATTCTTTGTACTAAAAAATCGACCGCCGCTTTTACCTTTGGTACCAAATAACGTTGTTTTTGATACAACAAATAAACAGCCATATTAGAATTTTGAGTTATTGCCACCTCATGCTCAAACTTAAGCTCTTGTAACTCACCCAGCTCAAGATATGAAGCCAGTGCCCATCGAGTTGACATTAAAATACCTTCCCCGTTACATGCTTTTTTAGCAAGCCACGACCCGTTATTTGAAATAGCGACAGCAGGCCCAGAAACGTCATGCCATTGCTCATCTACTTTACATAACCACGGCGTTGGCCCTGAAGGCGTTTTAAAATAAAGCCCATTATGGTGCTTTAATTCCATGGCGTTACTTGGCACTCCGTGTTTTTGTAAATAGCAGGGGGACGCCACAGGTATAAAGCCATTATCCATAAGTTTTATTGCTATCACGCGCTCATTGGGTGCATAACCACCACGAATAGCAATATCAACATCGTCACGCCCGAGTGTCGACAGCTCATCGCTTAAGCTTACATCGAGTATTATTTCAGGGTATAACGCGCTCAATTCATCAAGCAGCGGCATGAGCATTTTGTCGCCAAAACCTACCATGCAACTTATAGATAAACGCCCCTTTGGGGTTGTTTGGTAACTTCGAACCGTTTCGTGGCTTTGCTCAAGCTGGTTCACTATTTTTTGCACATCGCTGTAGTAAATTTGCCCAACTTCGGTCAATTTAACTATGCGGGTAGAACGCTTTAAAAGCGTCGCCCCTAGGCTTTTTTCTAAATCAGCAACTCGCCGTGACAACGACGAAGGCGGCACATCAAAAGCTTTTGCGGCTTTGGTAAAACTGCCCGTTTCAACCACCTTAATAAAATACCGTATGGCTTTTAGTTGATCCAAGTTGCCTCTCCATTAAATAAAATGCTTTATTGTCTTAAAGACAAAAGTGATTCGCATTTTCCCCTATATATAAGCAAATTAAAACAAGTAATAATGTACTCAACCTAAAGACAGGGACTTAAATTGCATTTTTGGCAATGAGTATCTTCACGTTAATGATGGAAAGCTGACTTATGATTACTTTGCACGGTTTTGCTGCTAGCAACTATTACAACCTAGTTAAACATGTACTTTTACACAAACAACTGCCATTTAAAGAACACCTTGTTTACGGCGGAAGTGAAGAGTTATTAGCAATCAGCCCTGCAGGCAAAGTGCCTGCAATCACAACAGCTAACGGCCTTAATATTTCTGAGTCGAGTGTTATTTGCGACTTTATAGAAGAGTCGTACCCACAAACCCCGCTATATCCTGAAGATGCAGGTGAGCGCGCAGTTGTACGTCAAATTATGAAAATGGCAGAGCTTTATTTTGAACTGCCAAGCAGACGGTTTATCCCTTATGTATTTTCTGGCGCTGAAGTACCTGAAACAACTAAAGCCGAAGTACGCCAAGTATTAACGCGTGGCGTAACCGCTTTGAGTAGCGTGTGTAAGTTTTCACCTTGGATTGCAGGCGAGCAATTTACAATGGCAGACATTTACGTTTATTACGTAAACACCATTGTTAGCGCCTTTGGCTCAAGCCAGCTTGATTGGGATGTACTTGCACAAGTACCCGGTATGAAAGAGTGGAACGAATCAATGAGCCAATTAGCCATTGCCCAAAGCATAGAGGCCGATCGCCAATCAAATATGGCTGAATTTATGCAAAAAGTGAAAGCGCAAATTCAAGCAGCAAACGCAAAATAACGCGTAGCTATAAAAGTAATCTATTCTAAATTTTAATTACTAATACAGTATCGCCAATACAATAACGTGATTGGCTTAACAAATTTAATTCTTTGCACGGGACACCTATGACAGATAAAAATATACAACTTACTTCAACTATCAGCGAAGACAATAAACTAACACTTGCCTTAAAAAACATCGAGATGCCAAAGCCGAATGCCGATGAAGTAGTTATTCGCATTGAAGCTGCACCATTAAACCCATCAGACTTAGGCGTTTTATTCAGCGCAGCTGATATGTCTACTGCAAAACAATCGGGTACTGATGAAGACCCAGTAATTACTGCCGATGTTCCAGCTCAATTTATGCCATCACTTAAAACCCGTGTTGGAAAAGCAACCCCTGTAGGTAATGAAGGCGCAGGCACCGTAGTGGCAGCAGGCTCATCACCAGCCGCACAAGCATTAATAGGTAAAACCGTTGCAGTAATTGGCGGCGGTACGTATCGTCAATTTATATGTGCCAATGTACAAAGTTGCCTAGAGCTAAAAGAAGGGACTACTGCTAAAGAAGGTGCATCATCTTTTGTTAACCCACTTACCGCACTTGCAATGGTAGAAACCATGCGCGCTGAAGGCCATAAAGCCATTATTCATGCTGCTGCAGCTTCTAACCTTGGCCAAATGCTAAACCGTATTTGTATTGCCGATGGCGTTGATTTAATTAATATTGTTCGCAAACCAGAACAAGAAAAATTACTGCGCGATATGGGTGCAAAATATATTGTTAACTCAAGCAGCGACACTTTTCTTGCTGACCTAACAGCTGCAATAATCGAAACCGGTGCAACTATAGCGTTCGACCCTATTGGTGGCGGCCAACTAACAAGTGACATTCTTAACTGTATGGAAGTTGCAGCTGCGCGCGATATGAAAGAGCACACAATTTACGGCTCTGATACATTTAAACAAGTGTACATTTATGGCGCACTAGACCGCGGCCCTATTACATTAAACCGTAACTTTGGCTTTGCTTGGGCTGTAAACGGGTTCTTGTTATTTAATGCCTTAGGTAAATTAGGCACAGATACAGTAATGAAAATGCGCAAACGCGTTGCTGATGAAATCACCACTACATTTGCGAGCAACTACACGCACGAAGTGTCATTAGCTGAGGTATTACATTTACAATCAATCGCGGCTTATTCTAAACAAGCAACAGGCGAAAAGTACTTAATTAAACCTCAAGCTTAATTAAATATTCTTCGTTAAAAATATAAAAGCAGATGCTAATTAGGTATCTGCTTTTTATTTGGTCGTTGTAAAAGCTAGCTCGGAGTATTTACTTTAGCAAATCAATTACATTCGTGGATTTCTATGACTTTTTAGTAAATAGCACTTATTAAATTGGCTAATCGCTAATGTTCATTCTTATTCTCTGTTTTGTAGACATCCCTAATAAATTAAAGACTTCTGCTGTTAATAATCAGTAGGTTTTCATTTATCGGTGTTGCTATTTTTTTTGGTGATGACTTTAATCCAAACGTTAAACTACATTCAAATTTGAGTTCTATCTCTTGTTCTAGAGCTGACCAGGTAATAAGTAATACCGAAGTATCATCAACTAAGTCTCTATCAGCCAAACATACATCAGGTTCATTGATGAAGCTTTGCTGCTGCGCCTCATCTAACTCCATCCAAAAGCCATCTGTTGCTAAAGCAAAAATATTATCAATTGAAAAGTCTAATTCAAACGTTTCAGGTTCAAATTTACGCCTTAAGTTTAAACTCTTAGTTAATATATGGCGTTCAGGAACTGAGCTTATCGAACTTTCAAAATCGTTACCCAATGGGTTCGCCCCAGTATGAACAGGTGATAACCATTGAATACTTTTATTGTTGAATAAACCTAACCGACAATCACCTGCACAGAAGCCATAAATTTTATTGGAGCTACCATTACGGTACAGTGATAAAAAGCTGGCAATACCTATTTTCAATTCTTTTTTAGTTGCGCTGAAAGCCTGTTGGATAATTTGATTACGCTTCTCTGCGTCTTCAAAATAATCCTCTAATTGAGGTTTATCTTGTGCTATTTTTTCTGAAAAAAGCTTAACACTGTTTATAAGTAAGCCTTGGAGGCAAGCATAGAAATGTTCGCTAAACCTTTTAGCTAGGTTTGTTGTAGCGATTGATGAGGTAGATATATCAATTACAAATACCCAAGTACCGAAGTCAGTATTTATTATCGAAAAATAATCTTTGTTTTCTGCTCGTTCGAATCCTTGTTGAGTCCGGTGTATCAGTTTTAGTGAAGAAGGGTCAGCCATACACAATACAGCCTTCCATACGCTCAAAGATCAACTGCTCTCTGTCTAAACTATTCCTAGCAGTTCCCTGAACTGCATACTCAAAATTACCATCTTCCATTAAACTATTAAGCTGTTCGCTAATATAATTTTTCAAGTCTTCTGAGGCTGATAAAATATCATTAACTATTGATGCTCTACCATCGAAAATATTAAGTAAATCTTCAATATCATGACTTGAAAGAGCATCACCCTTCCCTCTTCCTAAATAGGCTTCGAGCTTTGTGGCTACAAAATATTCTGGCGTTATTAATTTAATGGTTAATGCATCATTCAGCACGTAGTCTTCGGCGGTTGCTACTGCGTCTTTATACCATATGTTAGTAAAACCAAGCGCTTTCTCATCAACTGGCATAAAATCAACTTTAAGGTTATCAAGTATCATGCGGCACATAACATCCTCGCCCATGTCAATAGAAAACCCTTTCACTTTAAGTTGTTCCTGCAAATCAGTCCAAGCTGCATACCCCATGATATCAACAATCAAATCAACATCGTCGGTATACCTTATTTGCTCTTTAGTAAACTCATCAGTGACCAATAGCCCTGTGGTGCAACCCCCAACAAATACCATTGATCTTATTAAGTCATCTCCAAGTGCAGTAGCAACTTTTATTAACATCTCTTTTTGAAGGTTGATTGTATTCATTTGGCTACCTTAAATATGCTATTGAGCATTTCTAGTGCTAAATTTCGTTCTCGTGGATGGCCTATTCTTATCGCATCAACTAACGCTAGCATCGCGTACAACTGGGCATCTTGCTGTACTGCTAAAAATACTTTAGGGTGTAATGGCTCAATTAACATGCCTTTAGTATTACCCCTTGGATTTGACCATACAGGCTGAAGCTCTCCAGACGTCATTAACTTACCTCTGAGAACAGGGGCAGCTATCGACGTAGCGATCCCTCTGCCAATCACCCCCTCTTTTGCAGGAAAAACGTATCGAATACCATAGGCAATAAACTCTAACAAAGCCTTAGTATTTGTTTTAGGTACTTGAAGTTTGCGATCTACTTTTGCAAGTCCTACGGAATACATCCGATTAAGGCTAAGACTAATCTGAGATTTACTTATCCCAGTTAAACCTTCTAAGTTTCTTAAGGAAAATCGGCTTTCAATTTGATCCATTTCGGTAAAAGTAGGTTTTAACCCCTTTTCATCCCAATCCTCCCAAGTACCATCCACTTGAATAATGTCCGAATCACCATCTTTCCCATCAAGCCCCACATGCAGCGAAATCAATTTTAGTAATAATAAAACATCTTGACTTTTCATCTACCCTCCAAGTAACGCGTCCCGGGTCCTAGGACTCGGGACAAGTATCTCTTTAGGTATTTAAATAGTCAACAGTAAAAATTGAATAAGTGTATATTTGCTAATTAAAATTTTCGTGCTCGATTCACTTACCTAATCTATCGCTATCGCCTCATTTTATATAAAGCTCTTTCTGAAGAATAATAAGGCAACAAAGGGGTAAACTTTAACTGGTATCGTAATCATTGATCGTTGGGTTATCGCTCATAGCTGCCGTAAATTAACTTGCGGGCTCAACTAAAGCTATTTGTACTTTTAAAAATAAATCATAAAGCATTTATATTATTTCTGGACGTGTGAGATTATCTTACAGAGGTTTGAACACGTAATTCCAGCCCTAGAACAAAAAGATCCTCTTTGATCAAACCACTCAATAATTGTACTAATTAATGCAATTAGTCATAAATCTGTAACCTTGATCCGCGATAATCTCTATCCGATAAATGAATAGACTCAAGAAGACTAAGTAAGATGAGTACACCCTTAGTGCAACTAACATTTGCACTGCAATCATTTGATGATTCTATGTCTGCGGCGATGAGCCACGCTATGGAATATGAAAAGCTATCGCTAAAAGCCAATGCTGCGCATAACATTACGCTGCAGTGTGTGTTGCCTGATGGCGCAAATGAGAGCGATGTTATTTCACTAAGTGCAACGCAGCCCAGTGCGCGTGGGGCGCAGTATTTTACTGAAAAAACGCTGAGCAATGCAGACCTTGAATCTGGTACTGTAAACCTAACTTTAAGTAACATTACACAAAGCCAGTGTTTTGTAGTGCAAATGATGCTGCACGGAAAAAATACGACCTTAAAAGAAAGCCAGCAACTCGATGTGTACATTAAAGCATTTGAGCAAGGCTATATCCCTGAGCAAATAAAAACTGAACATACCAAGTCACAGGGCGTTCGTAGCTACTTTGCGAGTATGGGTTCTACGTTTTTATCGCTGTTTTAGTGCTGGCTGCACTTAAATTACGCGACGCGTCTTATAAGTTATTAATCTGCAAAACTTACTTTACCCATAGTAACTCCCGCAATACCTTGTGCGGTGTTACTTAGGTGTTGCTGCTCTCCTGCTAGGCATTCGTTTGCTAAAATAGCAAATAACACAGCCTCTTTTGCATCGGGATTTATACCTAAATCGTCGGTATTTTTAAAAGCCTTAATACGTGGGCAAAGCACTGTAAGTTGCGCCATTAGTAAAGGGTTATGAATACCGCCACCACTTGCATACACCACACAATTTTGTACGCGCTCTGCACACTCGTTTAATGCATTTGCTATAACGGTTGCAGTAAAGGTATTTAAGGTGGCCATTACATCTTCATGGCTTAAATGGTGAGTATTTGTAAGCTGCTGCGCGGCGTTTAAATACGCTAAGTTAAATACCTCAGGCCCTGTGGTTTTAGGCATTGGGAGTTCAAAAAATGCGTTATTACATAATGCATTTAGTAATGGTGTATTTACCTTGCCTGCTTTTGCTATTTTTGCGCCATCGTCATAATGCATATCTTTAAAATGTTGCTGTACGTAGGCATCCATAATGGTATTACCGGGGCCAATGTCGGAGCTAAACACTCCGTTTGCATCACCATTTTTGGGTAAAAACGTTAAGTTAGCTATGCCGCCCATATTTAGCAAAACCCGACTCTCAACAGCGCTCGAAAAATACAAATAATCGCCATACACAGCAAGCGGTGCGCCCTCGCCCCCTGCGGCTATGTGTTTTTGCCTAAAATCACCAATGGTTGTAATACCCGTAGTAACGGCTATTTGGTCGCTATCGCCAATTTGTAAGGTGCCATTAGTAAAGCTTTTGTGGTTATGCTGCGACTGCGGGCAGTGGTAAATGGTTTGCCCGTGGCTTGCTATTACATCAATACTTGCTGGGTTTACCTGCCAAGTATGTAAGCACTGGTTAACCATATCGCCATGGAGTTTACCTACCCACGGGTGCAGTAAAGTAACAAGCTCTAAATCGCATTCTCGTTTAGCAAATACCTGCTTTATTTTAGTTTTATAATCGTCGTTGTAATCAACAGTAGTAAAATTTAAAACCTCAATGTGTGTATTTAAGCCCGCTCCCGTTACTTTACACAGTGCAACATCAAGCCCGTCCAACGAGGTGCCGCTCATTAAACCAATAATTAAACGGCTTGGTTTTTGGGCGCTGTTATAAAGCGCTTTAATGTGAGGGTGCATGATTACTCGCATGATTCGACCTAAAATAGTGAGGCTATCTTAGATGACTTTAAAACAAAGTTATAGACATAACTCTCACAACAAACACTTGAGTAAATTAAACTGATATAAATCCAGTTTAAAATAACTAATACTTTACAAGTAACTGATTCATAGTATAGTTTTGTAATGCGAGGCGAGAGTTTAACTTTCTGCTGTTAATCTGCGGCGGTCATTGGCATGTTTCATTTATATCCGTTTCTGATGCTCTGCTCCTTGGTGTATCAATGTATAAGAGAAAACAAAGTCGCCTCGCTTTTTTATGGATGAATATTTTATGAGTTACCAATGCTGAATTTTTCTTCTTCACTAATAATCAAGACACCAACATGTTTGAAAGAATGTAAATGTGTTGAAGGTTTAGCTAAGTTTCTTGGGTTTACTTCTTACAGTCAATTAGATGAACTAGTATACCCATCAACTAATCATCTTTATTATAGCTTTAAAATTCCAAAAAAAAACGGTCATAAACGCATAATAAAAGCACCGAGAAAATCTTTAAAAAGTATTCAAAAATTAATCAACGTTGAATTAGGTAACTATTTTTCTCCTAGAAACTCTACTCACGGCTTCATTAAAAATCGCAGTATTGTAAGCAATGCAGCTAAACATGTAGATAAAAAATATGTATTGAATTTAGACCTTAAAAATTTTTTTGATTCAATCCATTTTGGACGAGTAAGAAATCTGTTTTGTTCTTACCCCTTAGTTTTATCGAAGCCTGTTGCGACAGTGTTATCTCATTTATGTTGTTATCAAGGAAAGTTACCCCAAGGCGCACCAACATCTCCTATTATTTCAAATATGATAGCCTATCGGTTAGATAAAGAAATTCAATATTTAGCATCAAATAATAGGTGTACATATACACGTTATGCGGATGACTTAACATTTTCATTTACCCAAAAAAGAAGAAAACTACCCAAACCCATAGTAAAGCTATCGAGTGATCTAGACATCACTATTGGCCATGACCTCAAGGAAATTATATCAAAAAATGGATTTACTATTAATGACTCTAAAACACGCATTTCTTCAAAATGCCAAAGGCAAGAAGTTACGGGGATCACAGTTAATGAAAGAATGAATGTTCCCAGAAGTTTTATTAAACAAACTCGATCAATGCTTTATGCTTGGAAAACTTTTGGGTTAGAGAATGCCGAATTCCACTATTTAGACAAATATCATAAGAAAACCTTATTTGAAAAGCACAAAAGAAAAATAGATAAAAAAGAGGGGGTATTTTTTCAGAAAATAGTCAAAGGGCGTATTAATTTTATAAAAATGGTACGCGGCTCAGAAGACATTATTTATAGAAAAATTGCTTATGACTATTCTGTATTAACTGGTAAACCTAATTCAGACTTAATTAAAACCCCCTTAGATAAAGTGTGTGATTCCATATTCATCATTGAAAATATGCTTGATGCTGCGCAAGGGACAGCTTTTTTATTAAAAGATATAGGGATGATAACAAACGAACATGTCGTGGAAGGTATTGATGAAGACAACCCTGAGCTTCTGGAGTTTTTTAGGCATTTTGAGCAAACAAATAAGAAAAATGTTACTTTTAAAAAATCTTGTAAATCTAGAGATTTGGCAATATTAAAACCAACAAAAGATTTTAATGGTATCAAAAGGCTCGACGTTGGTGATGATAGCTCACTAGATATTGGTTCAGAAGTTACAGTGTTAGGCTTTCCTCAATACTCACCAGATGAAACCCCCTATATAAATATTGGAAAAATTATACAGTCGAAAATATTATATGACCAAAAAATATGGCTTTTGGATATTCCTATAATTCATGGGAATAGTGGCGGACCAGTATTAGATAAAGATCAAAAAGTTATTGGCATAGCATCCAGAGGATCTGCAAAACACGACCAATCAACTAAGCTACATGGCTTTATACCCATATCAACTTTGTTGAAGTATTTTAAAGAAAAATCTTAATAATTACCTATAGAGCAATTTCAATACCTCTTTTATATAAAAATCATTTGTGGACGGAATCCAATGATCACCCTCAGAGAGTTTAAAGCCCAAGACGCGCCTTTTATTATTAGCACCTTAAATGATGAACAGGTAACGCGTTATTTATCGTCAAAAATTCCGTTTCCGTATACGCAAGCCGATGCTGATTGGTGGATAAACCAAGGCTCAAAAAACGGCGTAATTGATGCAACGGTTAAAGCCATTGAGGTAAATGGGCAATTTGCGGGTTGTATTGGTGTAACTCCCGGCGAATTTGAATACAGCCACAGTGGCGAAATTGGTTATTGGCTAAATAAAGCCTATTGGGGGCAAGGGATCATTACTCGCGCTATTGAACTTATATGCGAAGAAGCGTTTGCAAACTCACACTTAAACAGAATTTTTGGCGCTGTGTTTGCTGGTAATACCGGCTCTATGAAAGCACTTATTAAAAGTGGCTTTGAGCAAGAGGCTGTGCTTAAACAGGCCATTTATAAAAACGGGATGTTTTACAACAATCATATATTTAATAAGCTCAAAGCAGAGTAATTATTCTAATTAAATTTACGCAAAGGTTGAATTATCAACCACCCGCCCAAAACTCCTTTATTAAGGTACGCATTGTACATATCCATACTGCTTAGCCGCGCATTATTGTTTAGCTGAACACGATTTTTAAAGCGTAAACATTCGGTAAGTAGTTTATTTATATTAATAGGAGATCTTTTATGTCTACGACTAGTCGCCAACTTACTCTTGAATCACGCCCTAATGGCGCTCCAACAGATGAAAACTTTAAATTAAAAACGGTAGAGCTTCCTGCATTAAAAGACGGCGAAGTTTTACTACGCACTATTTACCTATCATTAGACCCGTACATGCGTGGTCGTATGAGCGATGCTAAGTCGTACGCTGATCCAGTTAATATTGGCGATGTAATGGTTGGCGCAACTGTGTGCCAAGTAGAAGAGTCTAAAAACGATAAGTTTAGGATCGGTGAATGGGTACTTGCCTACACAGGTTGGCAAGACTACGCCATTACCGACGGCGAAGGCTTAATGCAATTAGGTAAAGAGCCTGCAAACCCTTCATACGCATTAGGTATTATGGGTATGCCTGGCTTTACTGCTTACATGGGTTTACTTGATATTGGCCAGCCTAAAGAAGGCGAAACCGTAGTTGTTGCAGCAGCAACAGGCCCTGTAGGCGCAACGGTTGGTCAAATAGCTAAAATTAAAGGCTGTAAAGTAGTCGGTGTTGCTGGTGGTAGCGAAAAATGTGCACACGCCGTTGAAAAACTAGGGTTTGATGCCTGTATTGACCACAAAGCTGATGACTTTGCAGAGCAGTTAGAAAAAGCCTGTGATAAAGGCATTGATGTTTACTACGAAAATGTGGGCGGTAAAGTATTCGACGCCGTATTACCATTACTAAATACAGCAGCGCGCGTACCATTGTGTGGTTTAGTATCGCAATATAACGCTACTAGCTTGCCAGAAGGCCCAGACCGTTTAGGTATGCTAATGGGTCAATTGCTTACTAAGCGTATTAAAATGCAAGGCTTTATCATTTTTGATGATTACGGCGACCGTTACGACGAGTTTGCACAAGACATGCAAAAATGGCTACAAGACGGAAAAATTCAATACCGTGAGCACATGGTAGAAGGCATCGAAAATACAGTAGACGCGTTCAACGATATGATATGCGGTAAAAACTTTGGTAAAACTGTGGTTAAAATTAATAACCCACTTTAATTTTATACGGCTTGTAAGGCAAAGCCCTTACAAGCCACAAAAGGACTGACATGATTAAACTACACCATTTAAATAAATCCCGCTCTAAACGTATAATTTGGCTTTTAGAAGAGCTAGATGTTGACTACGAAATTGTGGCTTATCAGCGTAATAAAGACACATTCCTAGCACCTGACGAACTAAAGCATATTCATCAACTTGGCAAGTCACCGGTAATTGAAGATGGCGGTTTAATTATTGCTGAATCAGGCGCTATTACCGACTACCTTATTTCTAAATACGGCAACGGTAAATTTGCTCCAAAAGTAGATACCGCTGAATATGTTGACTACCAGCAGTGGCTGCACTTTGCAGAAAGCTCAGCAATTTTACCGCTTTTACTTAAAATGTTTGTACTAAAAGACGGCGCTAAAACGCAGTTTTTAGAAGGCTATGCCGACGCTGAAACAGCCAAAGTAATTAGCTACTTTAACGACCGCCTAGAAGGTAAACGTTATTTAGTGGGCGATACCCTAACGGGCGCTGACTTTATGATGTCGTTTATTGTTGAAATAGTTAAAAACTCAGGTCAATTAGCGCACTTTAAAAACCTCGTTAAATACGACGAGCAATTACAAAGCCATGAGAAGTTTCATACAGCTAATGAGCTAGAAGCAAAGTACGACTAACTACTTTTATATAATATTTTTATATAACATTAAGGGGCATTTAGCCCCTTTTTTAATGCCTGAAAAACACTCCTCATTAAAGTTACGCTTGTAAACTAAATTAACAAACAATCCCTTATTGCTAATAAAACTTTAATTAATAAGGCATAATGCTGCTATTGTTTTAGAATAATCACTAATAATACAAGCTGCTCTTGCGCGTATTGACTCACACTTGGGATCAACCATGACCATAAACATGCGTTTAACGACCGGCTTTGGCGTAATTTTATCAATGATGCTTATTTTAACCATTATTGGCATTTCGCGCGTTAGCCTCATTAATAATAACATTACCCACATGACCGACGTAAATTCGGTAAAGCAACGTTACGCAATTAACTTTAGAGGCAGCGTACACGACAGAGCAATAGCCGTGCGCGATGTAGTGCTAATTACCGATCAAAGCAGTTTAAGCACCGTGTTAAAGAACATAAAAGAGCTAAACGCATTTTACCAAACGTCAAGCCGCTCTATGGCCGAGCTAATGGGTGATATGAATAGTGAAGAGCGCGCTTTAATTAATAAAATAAATCAAATAGAGCAGCGCACTCAGCCTTTCATTCAAGGTGTTATAAACGCTAAAAATGCAGGAAACCTAAACGAAGCTGAGCGCATTTTATTAACCGATGCACGCCCTGCGTTTACCCAGTGGCTAAATGTTATAAACCAATTTATAAACCTACAAGAGCAAGCAAATCAAACCACCACTATTGATACTCTCGATATTGCCAGCTCGTTTAAAATTTGGATGATTTCGCTCACCGCACTTGCCTTTTTAATAGGTGCAAGCGTTGCGTATGTTATTAGCCAACTGATCAGAAATTCAGTAGGTGGCGAACCACAAGAAGCCGCTGAAGTAATTGCCCTTATTGCACAAGGCGACTTAAGAGGCGATGTACAGTCGTGTTGCCCAAATAGCATGATGGCTTCTGTAGGGGTTATGCAATCTAAATTAAAAACCATTGTAGATAGCATTATTAACTCATCTGAAGAGCTTTCTACGCACTCTGCAAGCGTAGCATCTGGCTCGCAGCAAGCACTTAGTGCCGCTGACGCACAAGTAACTTATACAAACTCGGCAGTAAGTAGCCTAGAAGAAATGAGCCGCAGTATTCATGCTGTAGCCGACTCAGTTAGGCAAACAGAAGATAACTCAAAAATAACCGCACAATTATCGCAGCAAGGTAGTATTGCTGTGCAAAAAGTAGCGGCCGAAATTGAGCAAATTTCTGTAACCGTAAAAGCCACTGTTACCCAAGTAAATGTTTTGCAAGAGCATGTAAAACACATTGGCGATATTTTAAGTGTGATCCGCAGCATTTCTGATCAAACAAACTTGCTTGCACTAAATGCGGCAATAGAAGCTGCAAGAGCAGGCGAAACCGGCCGAGGTTTTGCTGTTGTAGCTGACGAGGTAAGGCAACTTGCCCAGCGTACTGGTGATGCAACAGGCGACATTGAAAAAATGATTTTGCAAGTACAAGAAAACACGCAAGCGTCGGTAACAGCTATGGAAACTACAGTACCACAAGTAGAAAATGGCCTAACGCTTACCCATGAGGCAAACGAGTTACTGCATCAAATACAGCAACAAGCTAACGACTCATTAAGTAACGTGCTTGAAATTGTTGAATCAACATCAAACCAAGTAGCCACCGTGGCGCAAATTAGTACCGGCGTGGAAGAAATTGCCAGTATGTCTAAAGAAACCAGCATGTCGCTTAACAGTAACGCACAAGAAGCTGTTGCATTAGCTGACCTTTCAAACACGCTTAAAAAGTATATTAGCTACTTTAAAGTTTAATTTTTTATAGTAAGCAATAAACAAAGGGGCTTTTAAGCCCCTTTGTTGTTTATGTACTTTAATAATAGCGGACTATATACCCGCTAAATCGCGCTCGGTAATACACTCGTCTGAGGCCATTTCAAACTCGCGGCAAACTAATGGGCGGTTTTCGTAAATGGAGCACATAAGCGTGTTGCGGTCGAGTGCTTGGCACCAACCGTCGTCAGCGCGTTTCATTACTTCGCTGCCCCATTTATCGTATTCAATGTAGTTAAAAGGCACGCCGGTGTCGGTTACTATGCGCACTTCTAATTGGCAACAACAGGCTTGGCAGTTAGCACACGTAACGGGCTCTGGGGTAGTAGAAATATTTTCAACGGGGATAACAATATGAGGCATAGTGGCTTACTTTTTTGAATAAGCCACTAGGATACAGTAACTAATTTAACGCGCTAGTAGTTTTGCTTTAATATCGCTGTAACGCATTTGCTCACACAGTGCAAAACCACTCAGCTGGCGCACTTTATTACGCGCAAATAACGGCACACTCATCCCTGCTAAAAAGCGGCATTGGGTTTCAATACCCACATTATGATTACCTTTGCCTGCCATATGCGCTAAAAACTCATCTACCTTTTGATAAATAAGTTGCTCGTCAATATATGCAGGCTCTATAGAGTATTCAAGCTTAACCGCATGGCCTCTACACACACTACAATGCCCACACTGCTCAGGTGCATTTTGATCGTCAAAATAGCGTGCTAAGTTATAGCTTAAGCAACTTTGTAGCTCAAAAAAGCGCACAAGTGCAGCAATACGTTTAATTTCGGCTTGTTCTTTGTCGGTAAAGTAGTCGTGAAGTTGCTGGGCAAGTTCTGGGTTATTTATAACTTCGCTATGCACTTTGTATACTTGGGTAATACGTTTGGTTTCGAGCGTTATTAGGTTTTTTTCGGCTAGGTAATCAAGAGCAGCCACTACGCGTTTGCGATCAACCTGCGCGGCTTGCGTAAGGGAGTCAAAATTTAGCGTGCCCCATATTTTTTTAAAATCGGTATGGCTAAATATTTGCGTTAAAAACGCTTGGCGTTGCTCATCAAAATGACCAAGCAGCTCGTTTTTATCAACCAAAAATTTGTATTTAAAATCGGCGTAGTAAGCATATTGCGGCGTTATAGCGCCTTGCATTTCAAGCTGTACAAGTAAGGTTTTAAGTGCCAGTTGCCTAATATTACTCTCGCTCGATAAGCTGTATTCTTGCATTTCCCATTGCTGGTGGCTTTGGCGAATATCGTTAATTACGTATTCAATACCGCTAAGCTCAGGGGTGTCGCCATATACAAAGTTTTCTACCGTATTTAGGCCGTCTAGGTTAGCAAGCGTGTAACAGTTTGATGGATTGCCATCGCGCCCTGCTCGGCCAATTTCTTGGCTGTAGTTTTCAATCGATTTTGGTAAGTCGTAATGTATAACAAAGCGAATATCAGATTTATCAACGCCCATACCAAAGGCTATAGTTGCCACAACAACGTTAATTTTACCGCCCATAAAGTCATCTTGAATTTGCCAGCGTAGCGTATCTTCAAGCCCTGCATGATAAGCAACTGCATGCACACCTTGCGCACTTAGCGCATTAGCAACTTGCTCAGCGCTTTGCTGTAGCGTTACATACACAATACCTGGGCCACTTTGCGCACGCACTATGTTGGTAAGCTCTGTGTTTTTATCGGCGGTTTTAACGCTCAACACACTTAAATCTAAATTAGCGCGGTAAAAGCCCGTTTGCACAATGCACTCAGGCGCAATAGCAAAGCGCTCTGCCATATCGCGTTTTACTTTTTTAGTCGCCGTTGCAGTAAGTAACAACACTAAAGGAATATTAAGCTCTTCGCGGTAACGCGGCAATTTAAGGTAGTCGGGTCTAAAGTTATGACCCCATTCTGATATACAGTGCGCTTCGTCTACCACTAACATCGAAAGTGCCACTTGGCTTATAAACTCTCTAAAACGCTCGTTTTTAAAGCGCTCAACCGACACCATTAGTACTTTAATTTTACCATTTCGCACATCATTCATTACGGTGCTGCTTTGCATTTGATCTTGGCTCGAATCAAGGCTTGCCGCGTAAATACCTTTGCTATTTAAAAAGCTAATTTGATCTTTCATCAATGCAAGTAAAGGCGAAACCACTAAGGTTAAATTTGGTAAATGCAACGCAGTTAATTGATAGCACAACGATTTACCCGAGCCGGTCGGAAATATAGCCAACGACGATTGACCATTTAAAAGCTGCTCTATAGTTTGTTGTTGCCCTGTTCTAAATTGGCTAAAACCAAAGTGCTGCTCAAGTGATTGAATTAGTGGCGTGGTCATAAATGTCCTTTTGATGGCTAAACAATAGTCATGCTTATAAAAATTCAGTGTAGATGAAATATTTGCAACTCAGTATACAACAAATAACATTATTTATTGCTGACATCGGTTTTATTTAGGCGCAAACTAGGCACCCATAAAATGAGTAGTAACTACTTGTTGCCAAAATAATTTATTGATACCCAAGTCACCTTAAAAAACTAATAAAAAATGCAGATCACTTGGGTATATTATTTTTAAGGGCAACGTTATGAGTATTACAATACCTAAAATCGTCGTTATTGGCGGTGGTGCTGGCGGATTAGAACTTGCAACCCAACTGGGGCATAAGCTAGGGAAAAAAAAACAAGCAGATATACTGTTAATAGACAAAAACCGTACCCACATATGGAAGCCGTTACTGCACGAAGTAGCGACAGGCTCTATTGACCCTGATTTAGATGGCGTTGTGTATTCAGCACATGCCGCAAAGCATCATTATCGTTTTCAACTTGGTACTTTTTGCAATATAGACCAAAGCAATAAAACAATTACTCTCTCCCCACTTAACGATGAGTTAGGTCACACTATTTTACCTGGTCGTACAGTACGTTACGATCACCTTGTTATTGCCATTGGTAGCGTAAGTAACGACTTTAATACCCCTGGTATAAAAGAGCACTGCTACTTTTTAGATTCAAGCCAACAAGCAGAGCGCTTTCAGCACTCATTACTAGATAGCTTTACGCGCCTTCACCAAGACGACAACCAACAACAATCACTTAATATTGCCATTGTTGGCGGCGGTGCTACGGGTGTTGAACTCTCAGCTGAGCTTTACCATGTGTCTGAGCTATTAAAGCTTTATGGCTTAACAAATATGTCGTCTAAGCGTTTACACATTCATTTAATTGAAGCTGGCCCGCGTATTTTACCTGCATTACCTGAGCGTATTGCCGTAAGTGCCAAACGTGAGCTATTAAAGCTTGGCGTAAACGTGCGCGAACAAACGCAAGTGAAAGAAGGCACTGCGCAAGGCTTTATCACCAAAGATGAAGAACACATTGATGCCGATATAATGGTGTGGGCGGCAGGCGTAAAAGCACCTGATTTTATTAAAGATTTAGGTGTTTTTGAGCTTACTCGCAGCAACCAAATTCAAGTAAACGAGTTTTTACAAAGCACCGTTGACGAAAGCATTTTTGTATTAGGCGATTGCTGCGCATTTACCCAAGCCGACGGCAAACAAGTACCACCTCGCGCACAATCGGCGCACCAAATGGCGTTGTGCGTCGAAAAAAATCTCATAGCAACATTAAAGCAGCAACCACTACGCGGCTTTAAATACAGCGACCATGGCTCGTTGGTTAATTTATCAAGCTACAGTACTGTGGGTAACTTAATGGGTAACCTCACCAGCAATACCTTTTTTATTGAAGGTAAAATTGCTCGCTTTATGTATATATCTTTATACCGTATGCACCAACGCGCCATACATGGCAGCGCAAAAACCTTTGCATTATGGATAAGCGAAAAAGTGTTGCGTGTAGTGCGCCCTAAAATGAAGTTGCACTAATAAATTAAGTACGCTCACAAAACCACAAAAAAGCTTTAAGAGTTAATAAGTATTATCTCTTAAAGCTTTTTTGCACTTTGCGTACCTAAAGTAGTACGATGTGAGAATATTTTAATAACATCAAAGGATTGGCGGTTATGAAAAAGCTACTTCTCGGACTTATAATTATAGCGGCTTTGGCAGTATATCTATTTAAAACCCAGCCTAACACAGCCGATGTAGAGCAGCCCAACGTGGCTGCACCAAATGCCACTGAGCCTAACTTAGTTAATAAAAAGCAGCCTGCAGAAGGCACCCCGCTTCGAATAGTCACAGATCTAAAAAAAGATATTCGCCTTTGCAAAGATCAATCACAGCAACAACATATAAAAATAAATAATTTAAACCAATCGCTTGTTTCATTTTTTGTGAGTGAGCTTAAAAAAGGGACGTCGGTCCCTACGATTTTAAAGTATGCAAACCTATCAGAAATCAATAAGCGTCAATACATTGCCTTTTTAAGAGATGCCATAGTTACTGAGCAAAAACAGCAGCTTAATATTACTAGCTCTTTAAACGAATTAGCTAATTGGCAAGGCATTGAGGCAATTAAAGGCTTCACCAATGATAAAGTAAAAGAAATGATTCAACAGCTTGGAGATAATAAGCATAGCCCTCCAGGACTTACTCTGAGTGTACCCCTTGATGAAAATGTACAAAAAGAAACCCTTTATGCTTTATTAAACAACACAGATACATTTACCACTTATTCTAAAACGTTTATTAAACTTGAAGGCAGTGAGGTTATTTCCCCGGCTACATTGTTTGTGCTTAATGCAAATAAATTTACGCCAAAAGAGTTTGAGCAGGCAATTTCATCTAACCAATTCACAGTAAATGAAGTGGCTACTGCGATTAAAAACAACATTCCTAATGAGTATATTTTTGCGCTTATGAAGCAGGTGCCGGCACTGGATGCTATGCCGCTGTACGAAGAAAATTCTGTTTTATATAACATGGCTGATATTGCCGTAAGCCAGTTTAATTTACCGCTTGTAAAAGCACTGCAGCAACTAGGCGTAACACCAACCAATCAGCCAGGCTTATTTACGGGTTTAGACGTTGCAATAGTAAGCCTGCCTAAAAGCGGTAACTTAACGCTAGCCCCTTTAGATGCAAAGCATACTCAAATGTTAAACTACCTTACAGAGCAGGGCTATAAAGCTCATAGCCGCAATGCTAGTGACTACCTAAATAGCAAAGGCGTTTCTTTTGTAAGTGATTTTATTTACCAGCAAGGCGCCTATATTAATGGCCAGGAAAACCCTGAGCAATATGCTTACTTTAACCCTATTGGTAAAATAGATAACGCCACATTGCCCCAAGTGAGTGAGCCCGATAATTCTGATGTTGCACGTTTTTTAGTAGATTTGAAGCAACAAAAGAAAGATCTAGATAATAAAAGACAAAACTGTGAACTATTACAGCAGCAGTTAAGCGCTACTGAACAATTACACTCTACTATGCGAGCATATAATACGGTGCTAGAGGTAAAAAAAGAGCAAGGTAATAACTTCGAATATGTTTTACAAGAACAAGACCCCGTATTAGTTAATTACTGGTGGAGTATACTAAGTAATCAGCTTTCAAACGATAGAAGTCATAACGCGTTCAGCGAATATTTGTCTAAAAAAGATTACCAAAAAGCTTATGAGTACAGCCTTAGTACACCATTAACTCAAACAGAAACCGATACACTTTTTTCATTCCTACTATTAGAGCCTCATGACTTTATAGCGATCTGGCAAAGCCGAGTTGAACCTAAGCCACCGAGTGATTTAGCAAGATTAAGTCGTTTTCCTCTTAGTCAATGGCAAAAGCTTAAACAAGCTGGTTTTGATTTTTCGATTACCGATACGTATGGGCGCGACGTTTATGTACAAGCTGCATCGTCTTCTGTCGAGGTAGTACAATTTCTAATTAACAATAAAATACCCGCTGATTCAGAAAAATTAGGCGTAGATATACTCGACTTAGCGCTTGAGCAAAGCTATACCAAAGGGGAGTTAAGCCCAATGATTCCTTTAGCCTTACAGCTTGTTGAAAAAATTGAACCGAATCACCTTTCTCGCGCAGCACGATTAAAAACGTTTTATCCTGAGGTTTACGAGCAATTAATTAAGTTAAACCCCGCATTAAAACCCGCAGAGGGCACGCAGCTAAATCACTATACTTTTAATAACCTATAACCCGCACTTTTAATACGCCAACAAATTAGTTGGCGTATTTGTTACTAACCAAAATATTGTCTTTAATATTTAACATTGTCTGTGTAGAGTATTTAAAACAACTAAGGAAATTGGGTTATGACGGGTAAAACGCTAATTTTTAACTTTGACGGCACAGGAAACGAGCCCCGTGATGCAGAGCAATTTAGCTCAGAGCATTTTAAAGAAGACTCTAATATTACCAACATTCTAAAATTGCATTTACTGCTTGGCGGTAAATTAGAAGACTCCCCCATTACTCCTTTTGCTAACCAACTCAGCTTTTATTATCAAGGTATTGGCACTAAAGGCAGCCGCCTTAAACGCATTTTAAACCAAACCCTTGCACCTCGTGGTGACGACGTAGCCAGTATTTTAAATCAAGCATTAAGCGACTTTAAAGCTCACTACCTAATAGGCGATACCATACTGCTAACGGGTTTTAGCCGAGGCGGTGCACTTGCTAGGCGTTTTGCCAAAATTCTAGAGCCTTTAATTGCTGATAATGTTTACGTATGTGTGTTTGATACCGTCGCCTCTATTGGCTTATCAAAAGTAAGTAAAGCCACACGTGGCGCAGAGCACGTTATTTTTGAAAACCACACCATTGCCAACAACATTACTCACGCGCTGCACTGCGTAGCCCTTGATGAAAAACGCCGCGCCTTTGAACCCACACTCATGAACCATCAAAGCAATATTACCGAGCTATGGTTTGCAGGTGCGCATTCAGACATTGGCGGCGGTTACTACCGCGATGGCCTAGCCGATATTTGCTTGCGCTACGCACTTGAGTGGTTAATAGAACAACCGCTTAATATATCGTTACTCACTAGCCACGATATAGATTACGAAACCCTGCTCCCCGATAGCAACTTAGTAGCACAAGATGACGTAACCGTAACGCCCGATCCGCTCGCATTAAGTCATCAACAAAATTACTTTTGGTTTAACCCATTTTTTAAATTAGTAGATAGGCAGTGTTATGTATTAATTGATGACGAAGCCAGCAACCTTGAGCCTTTAGTGCACTTCAGCGTAGCCGAACGCATTAATAAGCTAACCAGTTACCGCCCAGAATCGCTTAAAAAACTGCATTACAAAATTAGCTATAACGACAACACCACACTTAGCTTTATTGGTTTAAGCCAACATATAGAACTGGCTAATCAAAACATGAATGTGCTGAGCATTAACCAAAGCCAAGATGTAATGGTATTTGCCTCAGAGCAATATAACGCAACCGGCCTTATGCTAGAGCAAGGCGCTACGTACCGCTTTACCCCATACCCAAATCAATACTGGTTTGACGATGGCATAAAGTGCACGCCATTAGGCTGGAACCGCGATAACGTACAACTTGGCGTAAAAGAAATCCCCATGGCTGTGCTTGAACCATTTAGACGATTTCCTCGTGCACAATGGTTTTCACTTATTGGTGCTATAAATAAAAACGACGACCACCTTTTTGAAATAGCCAACGGCGCCGATATTAAAATGGATAAATCTGGCGAGTTTTGCCCATTTGCAAACGACTTAAGCCGCTTTTACGGCGCTAATGCCGGAAAAATAAAAGTGAAAGTAACGCGGTTGGAATAAGAGGAAACCGAGGCTTTTAAATGGTAGGCTGGAATTTACATCGCGCTTTGGCTTTATAAAAACACCATGCGAGGTATAAAACCTCACCTACAACAATTCAAACACCACAATCAACAAAACCGTAGGTGCGATTTTACATCGCACTTAGCTCTTTAGTAACGGCTCATAACTCCCAATCAACGCTACAAAGCCCGCCTAAACTCCTGTAGGCGCAAAGCTTGCTCGCGCGAAAAGCGAAGCTTTTAAATTGTAGGTGCGATTTTACATCGCGCTTTGGCTTTATAAAAACACCCGCGAGGTATAAAACCTCACCTACAACAATTAAACCACTGCACTGAACAAACCCGTAGGTGCGATTTTACATCGCGCTTTGGCATTATAAAAAACACAATGCGAGGTATAAAACCTCACCTACAATAATTCAAACACCACAATCAACACTACAAAGCCCGCCTAAACACCTGTAGATACCATCTCTCATTTTAAGCTTCAAGGCCGTATTTAACTTTCTTGGAGCTTAAACGCTTCTTGGTTTTTTATTACGC